>CAJWSS010000140.1:0-4085 GCA_913045915.1 uncultured Alphaproteobacteria bacterium
CACATTGCGCCACATTTTCATACACTTTACAGTCCTGATATTTACCCGGACCAAAGCCTTTGATAGACGCCATGATAATGCGTGGGTTGATTTCCTGGATCCGTTCCCAAGTGAACCCCATGCGGTCAAGCGCGCCAGGGGCAAAATTTTCCACCAGCACGTCACAGGTTTCAATCAGACGGGTCAGAACCGCCTTGCCAGTCTCATTTTTTGAATTGAGTTCAATTGACCGTTTATTGTGGTTCAGCATGGTAAAATACAAGCTGTCGGCCCCCGGCACATCGACAAGCTGTTTGCGGGTCGCATCACCAACACCAGGGCGTTCTACTTTAATTACGTCTGCACCAAACCATGCCAGCAATTGTGTACAGGTCGGGCCTGATTGCACATGGGTAAAATCCAGAACTTTGATACCTTCAAGAGCTTTCATTGTCATATCCTACATTTTGGCGATTTAAATTGCCGAAGATTGATTATTTTTTGGTCACCACGCTCTGCGGGTTGAGGTTGCCGATACGGCCACTTTCCGTACCAGCATTTTCATCAATGATGGCGTTCACCAAAGTTGGCTTACCTGAATCCATTGCCTCATTCACCGCTTGTGTCAGTTCATCAGCTGATGTGACATAGGCGCCAACACCGCCAAAGGCCTGCATCATCAAGTCATAGCGTGAGTCTTTAACAAACACGGTTGGTGCCACATCGGCCCCACCAGTTGGGTTGACGTCGGTGCCGCGATAAATGCCGTTATTGTTAAACACGACGATACAGACCGGCAGGTTGTAACGGCAGATTGTTTCAATCTCCATACCAGAGAACCCAAAGGCGCTGTCACCTTCAACCGCAAGTACCCGCTCGCCAGTCTCAACAGCGGCGGCAATTGCGGCGCCCATGCCGATACCCATAATGCCCCATGTGCCCACATCGAGACGTTTGCGCGGCTTGTAGACATCAATGATACTGCGGGCAAAATCGAGTGTATTTGCACCCTCATTGACCAAGATCGCATCCGGCCGTTGTTTAACGATGGTGCGCAAGGCACCAAGCGCACTATGGAAATCCATCGGCACCTGATTATTCATCAATTTTGATGCCATTTTCGCCAGATTCACATCTTTGCGTTCCTGAATGGCATTGGTCCAATCAACCGGTGGCTTGGCCCATTTGTCACCCATGGCCTTGTTCATTTCTGACAGGCTTGAGCCAATATCACCAACAACTGGCGCGGCAATCCAGACATTGCTGTCCATTTCGCGTGGTTCGATATCGACCTGAATGAATTTCTTGGCCCCAGGCTCACCCCATGTCTTGCCTTTACCATGCGACAACAGCCAATTGAGACGTGCACCAATCAACATCACCACATCGGCTTCTTTCAAAACCAGCGAGCGTGCGGCCCCTGCAGATTGTGGATGGTCATCAGGCAACAGGCCTTTTGCCATGCTCATCGGCAAATAAGGCACGCCAGATTTTTCCACAAAATCCTTAATGGTGTCATCAACCTGCGCATAGGCGGCGCCTTTGCCAAGGATGATCAATGGCTTTTTTGCTGATTTCAGCACATCAAGTGCACGGGTGATTGATTCTGGTGCTGGCAATTGCCGCGGCGCCGCATCAACAACTTTTACCAAAGAGTTCTGACCCGCCACAGCGTCCATGGTTTGGGCAAATAATTTGGCCGGCAAATCAAGATAGACCCCACCCGGACGGCCAGATACCGCGGCCCGAATAGCGCGGGCGACACCAATGCCGATATCTTCCGCATGCAGCACCCGAAACGCCGCTTTACACAAAGGCTTGGCAATGGCCAACTGGTCCATTTCTTCGTAGTCACCTTGCTGCAAATCAACAATTTCACGCTCTGACGATCCGCTTATCAGAATCATTGGAAAGCAGTTTGTTGTGGCATTGGCCAGCGCCGTCAAACCATTCAAGAAGCCCGGGGCCGACACAGTCAAACAAACGCCCGGCTTTTGCGTTAAATAGCCGGCGATAGACGCCGCATTCCCCGCATGTTGTTCATGGCGGAATGAAATGACCCGCATACCTTCGGCTTGGGCTAACCGGCCAAGATCGGTAATGGGAATGCCGGGCACACCATAAATTGTATTGATATCATTCAGCTTTAACGCATCAATAACCAGATGGAATCCATCTGTTAGGGCTTGTGACTCAGTCTCGCTATGGTTTACTGCCGCATTCGTCGATGACATTCTATTTCTCCTTGATCTTGATTTTTTCGGCAGCAGCCTTAACCGCACGCTGCTTTGTTTTGTCCAAATTATTCAACCGCGTCCAACGGTCTTCGATATGGTCATGAAGGCGCATGGTGTGCTCACGCACTAGACGCGATGCCAATTCAGCATCACGCGCTTCAAGCGCCTCAATAATTTCCATGTGATCTGCAACCGAACGCGAGGCCCGATCACTTTCCCCCATTGCCCGACGCCGCACAGCATGCATATGCATCAGCAACCCATCTGCTGTTGAACGCAATAACTCACTGCCCGACAATTCGAGAATCATCTGATGAAATTTGATGTTCGCATCGGAATATTCACCTAATTCTGCTTTGGCTGCCGAAACGCTGTTACGCATGGCAAAATTACGTAACGCTTGCAGATCGGCATCACTGGCCTCACGTGTTGCAATATGCGCCGCCATACTCTCGAGCGCCGCCCATGTGACAACCATGTCGAGAATTTCACCTAGTGATTTTCGATGGATAAACACGCCCTTGCGCGGCACAATTTCGACCAGCCCGTCTTGGGCAAGGCGGGCCAGCGCTTCACGGATGGGCGTGCGCGAAATGCCAAGCTGTTCGGCCAGTTGCCGCTCATCAAGCCGCATATCCACTTCGGCATCATAAATATCAATGTCGAGGATGGTTTCACGCAACACTTCATATATATGGTCTTTTAGAGTGAAATTGATCGCAACCGGCGTTAGTTTCACATCTATAGACATCCGCTCCCCCTCCCTGCGAAAACCAAAGTTACCGTGACTATCATGCTGTTGATTGCAAGCCACTTGTCTGTGGTATACAATACACCCAGTACCCAAACCGTCAAGACACATGGCCAAATTTTTTGTGATTACAGCTTGCTTAATCTGGCATCTGGTATACCATATAATTTTGGTGCACACACCATAAAAAATAACTGTAGCGCCTGAAAACCAGAGGGTTGGGAGACGTTGGCAATATAGAATTATGCGCAAATTTATTTGAATATGGCGCAGGTTTTTTTGGTAAAATCTTCGCCAGATGCGGCTCATAGCATGGATAAATGACAAGTCGCTTGAAATGAAGTCGCGGTGGAATTTATGTCATAAAGACGGGGATGCCCCCTGGTGCGGCATTAACCGGCGAAATAATGCGAGGGTGACACGAACACGCCCACTGATATGGCGTATAAGATGTCGCAAATTTGGCGGCAGGGCAAATAAGTAGAGAGGAACAGAATAACCATGAATATTCATGAGCATCAGGCCAAACAAATTCTGAGAGAATTTGGCGCGGCGATCGCAAAAGGGGCGGCAATCACTGCCCTTGATCAGGCAGAGGCCGCTGTCGCATCGCTGCCCGGACCAGTCTGGGTTGTCAAAAGTCAAATCCACGCCGGCGGACGCGGTAAGGGTAAATTCAAAGAGCTGGCGGCTGATGCCAAAGGCGGTGTGCGGGTATCTTTCTCGGCTGAAGAGGCACTTGAAAACATCCGTGAAATGTTTGGTAAAACACTGGTTACTCAGCAAACTGGCCCATCAGGCAAAACTGTAAACAGAATCTATGTTGAAGACGGCGCTGATATCGACCGCGAATTATATCTGTCGATATTGGTTGACCGCGAGACCGGCAAGACATCCTTTGTGGCCTCTACCGAAGGCGGTATGGATATCGAAACAGTTGCCCATGACACGCCAGAGCTGATCCATTCTGTCGGCATCACCGCCAGCACCGGTTGCACTGATAGCGACGCTGAAAAGCTTGCCGACGCCTTGAAGCTGGACGGTACAGCACGCACTCAAGGGATCGAGCTGTTTAAAAACCTGTATAATGCTTTTTTTGCCAAAGACATGAGCTTGCT
>CAJWSS010000141.1:0-4082 GCA_913045915.1 uncultured Alphaproteobacteria bacterium
TTTGCGGCAGGCTTTTGTCATCACGAAGCAGAATATTATAGCGCGGTTGCATTTTTTTAATGAGATTGGACTCGAGCAACAACGCTTCGATTTCAGATTTTGTGACAATCACTTCCAGCTTGTCGGTCTCGCTGACCATGCGCAGGATGCGATTGGATAGGCGGTTGGGCTGGGTATAATGGCTAACGCGCCGGACCAGGTTGCGGGCTTTGCCAACATATAAAACAACGCCCTTGTCATTCAGCATGCGATAAACGCCGGGCTGATTAGGCAAGGTTTTTAATTCCTCTTTCAGATACGCAATCCCGCGTTCCAAATTTGGCGGCAAATTTTGTGACATGTGTTCCTGTCTGGTCTTTTGCTGACGCCATAATCTATGCAATTTGTGTCAAAATGTCATGAGACAAGCGGTTAATGGTGGCAAAGAAACCGGCAAGTGCTGAACCGGTTGATCAATTTTTTGCCGAAATAACCGGGATTTGAAGGTGGTTTTGGTCACGGCCGAATCATCCCCACGATTCGAGGCTAAATTTGACAAAAAATTTGTCCCCGAAGCCTGTGGATAAATTTGTGGACAATGTGAAAAAAAATTTCATGCCCTACTGATTTCCAACGATAAATATCAATCTGCCTAAAAATTAGGCATAATTATAAAAACAAAATAAAACAGTATGTTACATTAATTCAAGATGGAAAATTAAGAAAAATGGCAAGTTTATTTAAAATGATAGGTCATAGTCTGTGATTTTTGCCCTCTTGTGCAAAACCAGCACCGATTCGCTGGTTTTTGGTTGGGTTGGAGGGGCGCGCATAGGGCGGCCATAAGGGCCCCATTTTCGCCTGAGCCATGATGAATTTACCGGCGGCGGCGCTTTTTCACCGGTGCACCGGGGGTGCCAGCTGGAAATTGCCCATGCCGGTTGGCAAGTGATGACGGTACCCCGGGGGCGGTGAGGCCAAGTTCGGCAGCTTCCATACGGCGGATTTCATCACGCAATCTGGCGGCTTCTTCAAATTCAAGATTGGCCGCAGCTTCTTTCATATTGGCTTCGAGGTCACGGATGACTGTTTGGAAATTATTCCCCACCAAATCACCAGCTTTGGCACCTGCCACGGGGGTTAGATGGTCGCCGCGTTCATAGACTGACTCCAATACATCGGCAATATCCTTGCGGATTGATTCCGGGGTGATGCCGTGTTTTTCGTTATATTCCTGTTGGCGGGCGCGGCGGCGGTTGGTTTCGTCAAGAGCATATTGCATCGAGTCGGTGACGCGGTCGCCGTAGAGAATTACCCGGCCATCAACATTGCGGGCGGCCCGGCCAATGGTTTGAATGAGTGATGTTTTGGACCGTAAAAACCCTTCTTTATCAGCATCAAGTATGCCCACTAATGCACATTCTGGAATATCTAGGCCTTCACGAAGCAGGTTAATGCCAATCAAGACGTCAAATACCCCAAGGCGCAGATCACGCATGATTTCAATACGTTCCAGCGTATCGATATCAGAATGCAGATAGCGCACTTTTATGCCAGCCTCATACATATATTCGCTCAAGGCTTCGGCCATTTTCTTCGTCAGGGTTGTGATTAAGGCGCGCTGGCCTTTGCTAGCAATCTCGCGGCATTCAGCAATAATATCGTCAACCTGACTGATGGTGGGGCGGACGATACATTCAGGGTCAATCAGGCCTGTCGGTCGCACCACCTGTTCGCTGAACACCCCGCCGGTACGTTCCATTTCCCATGGGCCGGGGGTGGCTGACACATAAATTGTCTGCGGCCGAAACCCTTCCCATTCTTCAAATTTTAGCGGCCGGTTGTCGAGACAGGATGGCAAGCGGAAGCCATGTTCCGACAGGGTTGATTTGCGCGCAAAATCGCCCTTATACATGGCCCCTAATTGCGGCACGGTGACATGGCTTTCATCGATGATTAACAGCGCATTATCAGGCAGATATTCAAATAATGTGGGCGGTGGTTCGCCGGGGCCGCGGCCAGATAAATAGCGTGAATAATTTTCGATGCCCGCGCATACGCCGGTGGCCTCGATCATTTCAACATCAAACTGGGTGCGTTGTTCGATACGTTGTGCCTCGAGCAATTTTTGCGCCGCGGTAAATTCGGCAATGCGGCTTTTGAGTTCCTGTTTAATTTGTTTGCAGGCCTGTTGCAAAGTGGGGCGCGGGGTGACGTAATGCGAATTTGCAAAAATTGTGATGCTGTCTAGCGTTGCGGTTTTTGAACCAGTCAGCGGATCAAATTCGAAAATGGCCTCAATCTCGTCGCCAAAAAGTGAAATCCGCCAGGCGCGATCCTCGAGGTGCGCTGGGAATATTTCAACCGAATCGCCGCGCACCCGAAACGCACCGCGGACAAAATTCGTGTCATTGCGGCGATATTGAAGTTCGGTAAATGTCCGCAATAATTCCTGACGCGGGGCAGTATCACCAACGGTTAGTTTTTGTGTCATGGTTGAGTAGGTCTCGACTGAGCCGATACCGTAAATACATGATACTGAGGCGACAATAATCACATCATCACGTTCAAGCAGGGCGCGGGTTGCCGCATGTCGCATGCGGTCAATCTGTTCGTTGACTGATGATTCTTTTTCAATATAGGTGTCTGAGCGCGGGACATAGGCCTCTGGCTGATAGTAATCATAATAAGATACGAAATATTCAACCGCATTATTTGGGAATAACGCGCGCATTTCACCATATAGTTGCGCCGCCAATGTCTTGTTCGGCGCCAAAATTAGGGTTGGACGTTTGGTCGCCTGAATCACATGCGCGGCGGTGAAGGTTTTGCCGGACCCGGTGACCCCCAACAGCACTTGATCGCGTTCACCTTGTTTGATGCCGTCAATCAATTCTTTGATGGCGGTCGGCTGGTCGCCCGCCGGGGCAAATTCTGATTGTAAATCAAAATTGGCCGGGCCGCGGGGACGGCTGATGATCAGATTATCGGCTGTGTGCGTATCCATGCGGTACAAGATAGGTATTGTCGGCACCAGAGGAAAGGGCCGAAATCACAAATCCCTTGCCCTGACAGGTGAAGCATCGCATAAACAGGCCGTTCACGATGCGACAGCATAACGGGGTGTTCCGGCATGGGGCTTATATCTGATCGCTTGGCGCGGCTGGCGCCGTCACCAACAGTTGCCATTACGGATATGGCGATGAATATGCGCCGTGCGGGTCGTGATATTATTGGTCTTGGCGCGGGTGAACCAGATTTTGATACACCGCAACATATCAAAGATGCAGCAATTGCCGCCATGCGTGCGGGCAAAACCAAATATACACAGGTCGATGGCATCCCGGAATTAAAAGAGGCCATTTGCCGAAAATTCGCCCGTGAAAATAATATTCAGTCTACACCGGACATGATCAGTGTCGGCACTGGTGGCAAACAGGTGCTGTTTAACGCATTGATGGCAAGTTTGAACCCGGGTGATGAAGTGGTGATCCCAATGCCTTATTGGGTGTCATTTGCTGGCATAGTTCAACTGGCTAACGCGGTGCCAGTATTTTTACGCCCAGCTGATGAAACATTAAAATTTACTCCAGCTGAACTGGCGGCATGCATTACAGACAAGACCAAATGGCTTATTTTAAACAGCCCGTCAAATCCGGGCGGTGTTGGGTATATGGCGGCTGATTTGAAGGCTATTGCTACGGTGTTGCGCCAACATCCGCAGGTTTATGTCATATGCGATGATATTTATGAGCATCTGACTTATGGTGATTTTACCTTTGCCACACTGGCGGCTGTCGCCCCTGATTTGCAGAGCCGGGTGGTGACATTAAATGGCGTGTCGAAATCTTATTGTATGACGGGGTGGCGTATTGGCTATTGTACGGCGCCGCCCGATCTTGTCTTGGCGATGGCAAAAGTTCAGTCACAATCAACATCCAGCCCGAACAGCATCGCGCAGTGGGCCGCTGTTGCCGCACTTGATGGGCCAATTGATTTTATCGCTGATAATTGCCACGCTTTTGCGGCGCGACGTAAGCTTGTGTGTAACGCGTTGAACGCCATGCCCGGCGTTACTTGTGCTGAACCTGATGGGGCGTTTT
>CAJWSS010000142.1:0-4026 GCA_913045915.1 uncultured Alphaproteobacteria bacterium
AAACCCTATCGCCCGGCTTTTGACCTTGCTCTGGATAGATTGAATAAACTAGCTGGACGCCATCTTGATCGCCGACGGGTCGCGATGGTTGGCGATAGCCTGCACACTGATATATTAGGCGGCGGTGCGGCTGGTCTACAATCGGTTCTAATCACCGGAGCGGGCCTGTTTCGCGATGGCGGCGCTGACAGATTTATTGCTGCGACCGGAATCCAGCCAGACTGGATTGTGCCGGGGCATAGTTAGAGTAAGTTTAACTACAAACGAAAAAGGATGGTTATCCATGACCACAAGCCGCAGATTTTTGCTCGAGGGGCTGAACTGTCAGGCATCAATCGGTATTTACGATGCCGAACGGCAAGCAAAACAAATGGTGTTGATTGATGCTGAATTATTGCTTTGTGACGGCACCGAACCACAAACTGACTCGGTCGATACGACAATTGATTATGATGTGATCCGGGATACCATTCACAATCTGGTAGGGGCTAAGCATTACGATCTTCAAGAAACACTTGCGAGGCGAATTTTTGATGCTCTGCTGACGCTTCCAGAGGTCGCTTCTGTGCGGGTGCGCACCGCCAAACCCTCGGCCTATGATGATTGTAAGCAGATCGCCTATGAATTGAGTAATTTGCCATCTTAAACCTGGGCTGATCTCTAATTCATTTTTGCACAAGGCTGCGCTATCATCTGTACGAGGGCGTATCAGCCAGAATAAAAGGCAAACCGTCATATGTATGATGATGTGATTGCATTGCGAGATTTCTATAAAACCCCGCTTGGCCAGCATGTGGCAGGCCAAATTCAGCCGCATTTGACCCGGTTTTGGCATGTGGATGCCAGCTGTTGCAATGTGATGGTGGGGTATGGCATCGGCTGGTTGCAACCTGCGTCCTGCGATCATAAAGTGCCGGCAAATCTTTTGACGTTGATGCTGGCACGGCTCGGAGTGATCTCCTGGCCGGAGTCTGGGCCCGGTCGTAGTGGCCTTGTTGACGGCCACGCACTCCCTCTTCCGGATGTTCATATTGATCGCTTATTGCTGGCACACGCGCTTGAATTTGATACAGAACCGGGGCGGCTTCTTGATGAATGCTGGCGGGTGCTAGATGGTGCGGGAAAATTATTGGTGGTGGTGCCGAATCGGAGAGGTCTGTGGGCTCGCCTTGAACATGTACCTTTTGGGCATGGCCGCCCTTATTCCAGTCGCCAGCTTTGCCAGCTTCTCAAAACCCATGGATTTGTGCCTAAGCGAACCTATCGGGCTGTTTGTTTGCCTCCATTACATAACAGAGCAATGATGCGTTTTGCGACAACAATTGAACGGCTTGGTCAGCGCTGGTGGCCAGCGTTGGGTGGGGTGTTGTTGGTCGAAGCAGAGAAAAAGCTCTATGCGGCGGCGGGAAACACCAGTAAGCTTCGCCACTTTCGGACTGGTGCCGCACCAGCATTGGCAACTTCGCGAGAGGCCATGTAAAGGATGTATGTAGATGAGTGACAAGTTGCATGAGTTGCGTGACGCGATTGATGAAATAGATACTGAAATACTGCAACTTATCTCACGTCGTATGACTTTGTCAGACGCGGTAATCGCAGCAAAAAATGGTGAAACCGCATTTAGGCCAGGGCGCGAGGCGGCGCTTGTTCGGCGGTTGGTTGCGATGGACAGCGATATGGAACCCGTCGTAATGCTTGGAATTTGGCGGCAGATTATGTCGGCCAGTCTTACCAGACAGAACAAGGATCTAATATTTGCAGTGCATCAAGCCGCATTGCCGGCGGCGATCTGGCATATGGGTAGTGCGCTATCGGCGCGGCATTGTGATGATCTTGACTCGGTGCTGGCCTTGCTTGAGTCGGCCAGTTGTCGTTATGGGCTGATACCAGCAACAACGGACGACACCGTGCTTGCAAAGGTCATCTGCGCCGCTCCAAAAATCTATATCATGGCGCGCACCCCTCTTTTTCCTATTTCAACCGTGATGCCAGCCTTTATTTTGGCTGACTACTTGCCAGATGAATCCGGAGATGACATAAGCCTTTTCGCAGTTCCGCAGGCAGACGACAGTTTTAAGATTGTAGGCGTTGACGGATATTTTGCTGATCATCTGCCAGAGGCGTGCGACCCGTTGGCACAACTGCTAGGCATCTATGCACGCTAGGGCTTCATAGAAGTGACAGGTAAGTGAGTATATGGGGTTAATTTATAACAAAATTGCGATTATCGGGATGGGGCTGATTGGGGCATCAATTGCCCGTGCTAGCCGTCGTGCGGGCCTCGCCAATGTGCTGGCTGGATATGATGCCAATCCGACGGCTATGAGAGATGTGGCTGCGTTGCAGCTTGTCGATGAGATCGCAAATTCAGCTGCCGCAGCGGTTGCCGATGCCGATTTGGTGATTATGGCGGTGCCGGTTGGCGCTGTGGGGACGGTTGCTGAGACCATTGTGTCACATATGAAACCGGGGGCGGTGTTAACTGATACTGGATCAACAAAACGTTCGGTATTACGTGATGTGACCCCGCACCTTAATGAGACAATCGTCTGGTTGCCGTCGCATCCGCTGGCTGGCACCGAACATTCTGGGCCGCAAGCGGGCATCGAGCATCTGTTTGATGGCCGTTATTGGATTGTGTTGCCCCTAAACGCGCCCGAAACAGCAGTTTTGCAATTTGAATCATTTATAACTGGGCTTGGGTCAATTGTTGAACGAATGGTGCCAGATTATCATGACAAGGTGCTGGCCTTGACTTCGCATTTACCGCATCTGATTGCCTATACCATTGTTGGCACGGCGGTTGATTTGGAACAGCAATTGAAAAATGATGTGATCCGGTTTTCTGCCTCTGGATTTCGCGATTTCACCCGCATTGCCGCCTCCGACCCGGTGATGTGGCGCGATGTGTTTTTGAATAATGACGAAGCTGTGCTGGAAATGTTACAGCGGTTTTCTGAAGATTTATCCTATTTGCAACGGGCGATTCGCTGGCAAGAGGGCGATAAGCTGGAAGATTTATTTTCCCGCACCCGCGAAATTCGGCGCTCCATCATTGACGCCGGTCAGGATTGACCGTGCGGCTGTTTGTTACAGCCGGATAAATTCAGCTAGAAATTTTGCATATTCGCGGGCCAGAAGCCTGACCAGCCCCGGGTTTGTCCACCAGCTGTCAATCTGCAAATCATCGGGGCTGACCGGCCAATATTGTAAATTGATATGCGGCATTTCACGCTCAAACGCCAATTTGGCACGTGGCATGTGATAATTGGCCGTCACCAGATACAGTGATGCAAGATGATTGGTTTCGGCCCAGTGCCGTGCGGCACGGGCATTGCCACGTGTATCACGCGCGGCAAATTCAAGTTCAGCGCAGCACATTAGTAAATCGCGCTGGGTCTGATCCAGCCGTAAATCATTGGCCAGAATCACCTTGTTGAGACCAGCCCCCACCCCCGATATCAATAATTTTGACGCGGCGCCATTGGCCAATAGCGTCAGGCCGGCATCCAGACGTTGCTGGCCGCCGGTGATGACAACAATGCCGTCACTTTTATGGGCAGGAGATGCCATTTGCCGCGGTAAATTCAACACGAAATATTGCAAGCCTGATATAAAAATAGCGGCCAGCACCGCGCACCCAATCACCACGGATTTGGCCTGCTGAACCCTATTTTTTGTGTTTTCTGCCATGCTTTGTGCCGTTTATTTCGTCATAATCAGGCCCAGATGACCCGCTCCCAAGACCTCAGTTTACCAAGCAGATATGCCAGTTACCAGCCACCAACGACAATGCTATTTGGCATGATCGATTGATCAGGGTAGATTCAATAAGACTATACTAATTTACCGGGATGTTTGCATGCTCTTGACCTGCCCGCATTGTACGACAATTTTTCGTGTTGATGCCGATCTGATTCCGCAAGATGGCCAGACCGTTCGCTGTTCGATTTGTCACCATATTTGGGTTGCATCACCGGTGCCGCCGCTTGCCGATCAATCGGTTGCGTTATCTGATGCGGGTGC
>CAJWSS010000143.1:0-4012 GCA_913045915.1 uncultured Alphaproteobacteria bacterium
ACGGCTCCAGCAACCAGGATTTATGGTTCGAATATTTTGTTTTGTTCGGATCTGGTCAACTATGTAACGCGACTGTCGTGTTAAAACGGTTGTCGGTCTCAAGGGTTAGGGAACTTGTAAATAATTACCGCCAGCGCATGAAAAAATATACAGTGCAAAATACATTTTTGTCGCATAATATATATTATGTATTTTAAATAAAGATAAATTCTGTTAAAATACAGAGTTTTGAAATTCGAACTTTAATAAGTTACAAAAATCTAAAAACATGATTATAGATCGAATTGCAGACCATCTACACCCGGTTCAGTTCCTACCGGACAAAGACGCAATAACCGTTCATAGTCAGCATCAAGTCCAAGATGGGTCAATACTGCCCGCCCTGGCTTGACCCGCTCAATCCAGCCGAATGTCTGGTCAAAATGACTATGCGCCGAATGTGGATCAGCCCGTAATGCTTCGACAATCCACAATTCAACGCCGCTCAATTTATCAAACACCTCGTCACTCATATCAATGACATCGGTTGAATAGGCAAATTTGTCATCAAACATAAAACCGAGCGACGTTGAATTCCCATGATCCTGATGCAGGATATCAATTTTGCAACCGCCAATGGTGATTTGCGTGCCGGCTTCAATTTGATGCATCGCCATTGGTGGCACAAAATAAGACGGCGAATCTGGTTTTTTAGTAAAAAGATACGGGAATCTGGCCAAAATATCCTTGCCATGATGGGCGGTCGCATAAATCTTGATGTCATTACGCTCTGGCCAGTAAAAAGCCCGCAGATCATCGAGCCCGGCAACATGGTCCGAATGTGTATGAGTGATCAATACAGCGTCAATTTTTGTCAGTTGATGCGGTAATAGCTGGTTGCGTATATCTGGCCCGGCATCAACAAGAATGGTTGTGCCGTTTACCTCTACAAGCACCGCACAGCGCTGGCGCCTGTTACGGCTGTCATTTGGGTCGCACGATCCCCACCCTGCATGACCAAGTGCCGGCACACCAACAGAGGTGCCACAGCCCAGCATGGTTACTTTCATGAAAGCCTCATTTTAGAAAATAATCTGGCCGTGTTCTGGCGCGTTATTTTGGCCATCTCAGCCACTGGCAGGCCCCGTATTTCGGCCAATTTGGACAAGGTATGTGCGGTGAAAGCCGGTTCGTTGGATTTGCCGCGATGCGGCGTTGGTGCCAAATACGGCGAGTCAGTCTCAACCAAAAGCCGATCAAGCGGTATATCAGCCGCAATTTCTTGTAATTCTGTCGATTTGTTAAAGGTCAAAATGCCTGAAAAACTAATATAAAACCCAACCGCCAACGCCCGTTCAGCAAGTGCTGGCCCTGAACTGAAACAATGCATCACACCGGCAAAGGCTCCGCGTTGCATTTCCTCTTCCAGAATGGCGGCCATATCCTCATCCGCGTCACGCGAATGCACGATAATGGGCAATTTCATTTCACGCGCCACGGCGATTTGCGCCCGAAAGCTGGCGGCTTGTTGATCTGGTCGCCCATAATCATAGAAATAATCAAGGCCGGCCTCGCCAATCGCCACGCATTTTGGGTGGTCAGCCGCGGCTTTGATGGCATCGACATTACAGGCATCAACCTCGTTCCCGGCCTCATGCGGGTGAATGCCGACAGAACACCACACATTGTCATAAGTCTCGGCGATTGTCTTCGGCGCATCTGACGTGCTTAGTTTAACGCCAATGGTGATCACATGCGATACGCCAGCCGCCTCAGCCCGGGCCAAGACAGCAGGCAGATCATCAGCAAGCTGGGGGTAATCTAGATGCGCATGGCTATCAATAATTGCGGTATTAGCCATCGGCATGCGCCTCATCCAGATAGCGCGGAAAGACAGGTGATGGCTTGTCAATCTGATGCCCGCTGGCAAGTCGCCCTTTGCCTGATATAAAACGAAAATCCCGTTCGGCATTATCAACGCCAAGTTGGTCCAGAATCAAACCGGCAGAGTGCGGCATAACCGGCTGGGTCAATATAGCAATTTGCCGAATGGTTTCTGCCAGCACCGCAAGCACCTCGGCCATGCGCCTCGGGTCGGTCTTTTTCAGCGCCCAAGGTGCCGCCGCATCAACATAGCGGTTGGCCTCGGCAACAACTTGCCATATCACACGTAACGTCTCGCTAAAGGCCTGTCGATCCAGCAACTCACGCACCTGACCCAACAAATCATCAGCCGCGGCTAGTAGCGCTTGATCCATGTCGTTTGGCTGTGCGGGCACGGCTGGCATTTTGGCGTCACAATTTTTGAAGATCATAGACAAAACGCGCTGGCACAAATTGCCAAGATCATTCGCCAAGTCACCATTCATCCGATGGGTCATGGCGGCGGCAGAAAAATCGCCATCATTGCCAAATGGCACTTCGCGCATCAGAAAATAGCGCGTTTGGTCCAGACCATATTGTGCGGTCAGCGCGTTTGGATCAATGACGTTGCCGAGTGATTTTGAAATTTTCTGTCCTTCATTTGTCCACCAGCCATGTGCATAAACGCGTTTTGGCAAAGGCAAGTCGGCCGCCATCAAAAACGCTGGCCAATAGACAGCATGAAACCGCAAAATATCTTTGCCAACCATATGCAAATCGGCCGGCCATAATTTTGCATATTTCGCCGGGTCTCCCAATTCGCTATCGGTTGGCCATCCAGACGCGGTGATATAATTTGTCAGCGCATCAAGCCACACATACATCACATGATCCGGGTCACCGGGGACCGGGATGCCCCATTTAAAACTAGCCCGGCTGACCGAAAGGTCACGCAACCCCCCTTTGACGAAGCTTTTGACTTCATTAAACCGGCTTTCTGGACCAACAAAATCAGGGTTGGCCTCATAGTGATCAAGAAGTGGTTGTTGCCACTCAGATAAATTGAAAAAATAGGATGGCTCTTCCACCCATTCGACCGGCGCGCCGGTAGGTGCTTTTCCGTCAACAACCTCGGTTTCGGTAAAAAACGCTTCATCGCGGACAGAATACCAGCCAGCATAATTACCAAGCCGAATATGGCCACGTTTCTGTAAACGCTGCCAAATTTCCTGACAGGCGAGCTTGTGACGTTGTTCTGTGGTGCGGATGAAGTCGTCATTTGAAAAATTCATCTGGGCTGTCAGGTCTCTAAAATTCTGGCTGACCTCATCGGTAAATGACTGGGGAGACACGCCCTTATCAGACGCCGCCTTTTCAACTTTTTGACCATGTTCATCAGTCCCGGTGAGAAAAGTGACGTCAAACCCATCTAATCGCTTAAATCGCGCCAACACATCACAGGCCAAGGTTGTATAGGCATGACCAATATGCGGCTTGTCATTAACGTAATAAATGGGGGTTGTGATATAATAAGTCTGCGCCATTTGCGGTACCCGACTGTTCGCCGATAAAAATAATTAACTGTCTGTCATTGAGGTAGCCCAGACATCGGATCAGGGCAAGGTTTTCTCATATATTTTTGTCAGATGACGTTCTAAAAACCGGGCAAAATCGAGATAGAGCCCCTCGGCTTGTGCGGCCTTCGTCACAAATGCATCATGGAAGCGCGCCAATTGTGCGGCGGTATGGTTGCTAGCCAGCCGCTCAATCACCGGCATTTCGAAATCGCAGAGGTGATCTGCCCGAACATCGCTGGCGCGCAATGCGGCATGGCGCAATAATCTGTCTACACAAAATATGGCCCCTACCCTTAAGTTTCGGCCGGCAGCTGTCCCCCGCCCCCATTTTGCACAAGCGCTGGCAAGGGCTGGTCGGTCAAGCGGTGATGATTGTAGCAACGCACATACCACCTGATATAGATCGGCGGCACCACTATCGGCGAGTTGCACTGCTTGACCGGGGGCGCCTTGAGATAATTTGACAAAAATATCAAGCTGGCCTGCGTCTGCGTCTGGCCATATGCGGCGCAGTGCCGTCAAACAGGCCTCTGGTGCTAATCTTGTCATGCGAACAAGGCGGCATCGTGACCGTATCGTTGGTGGTAGATGCC
>CAJWSS010000144.1:0-4003 GCA_913045915.1 uncultured Alphaproteobacteria bacterium
CCGGCGTGGCGAAACCCGATATGAAAGCTGATATGATGAAAAATGATGCCGCCAGCCTGCACCGCCCGGATTTGTCAAACCAAAAACTGCGGATCATGTTGCTGGCATTCATTGTCAGCATGGTTTTGTTTGTGCTGATCAAACCATATTTGGGGCCGGACTGGCAACGTCCCGGTACAGCCTTGATGCAATCTATTGCCATTGGCGGGGCATTGTTGTTGCTGGTGCCGTTCCTGTTTTCTATTGGCAAGCGTGGTGGGTTCAGCGCGGTGCCAAATAAGTTATTTATTCTGCATGTTGGTGCCAGCGTATGTGGTGGTTTCATGGTGGCATGTCATGCGATTGCCAGTTTTGATGGCCCGCCCTTGATCATGCTGGCCGCCCTTGTCTTGTTGATGATCACCGGGACCTTTGGCCGGGTATATGCCAATCGTGTCTTTGCCGCATCATTTGCCATGAAACCAGCACCTTTTGGCGCACATGATGACGGCACCAAGGCGGCATTAAAAAACTTGATAGAGGCGAAAGTCGCGGTGCTTGCGCGGCTTGACCCAGCGGCAAAGGAAGCGGTGTTTTCAGTGACATTAGGCCATTGGCTGAGGCGGCCATTCTTGTCGCTTGCTTATGCAAGGCTGGCACGCCGCGAAACTATGCTGTTGAGAGCTCGTCAATCTATACCGCGCCCGGGTGCCCATTGGCGGCCGTTGCATCTGTTCTTGGCTTGGTTGTTTTTGGCCGGCATGATCATCCATATCATTGTGGTAACGTTTTTTGCAGGTTACGTTGCTGATGGGGGTGAAATCTATTGGTGGCATGTGACGGCATGGTGATAAGCTGTTCCCGTAACTGGCCATTTGTGGAGAGCTGATTTGTCACAATTGTCGCTGATGATTGACCTTGAACGTTGTATTGGTTGCAAAAGCTGTGAGGCGGCATGCAAGGCTGAACACGGTCTTGGGCCAACCGAAAACCGCAACCGGGTAGTCTGGCTGGCGCATCATGACAAGCCAGGACTGGATTTTCTGACCCTGTCTTGCCAGCATTGTGACCGCCCAGCGTGTGTCAGGTCGTGTCCAGTCAATCCAAAAGCCATAACAAAACATCCTGAAACTGGTGTTGTTGAGATCAATGAGGCGTTATGCACTGGGTGTGGTGAATGTGTGGTTGCCTGTCCCTATGGGGCGATGGGCTATGATCAGATTGATCATCATGCGGTGAAATGTGATCTATGTAGCGCGCGGCGTGCGGATGGGTTGCGCCCGGCCTGTGCAACAGCCTGTCCCGGTGGGGCGATCAGCTTTGGCGAGCGTCAGGCGCATCTGCGGCAAATAGAAGAAGATGGGCGCGCCACTGTCAATCATGACGCATTTCTGCTTGGCCCGTCTAATATCTTCTTGCAGCGGCAAACAAACTGGGTTGATGATGTCATGGCCGGTGACACCATCAATCTGATGGATTTTACCGCAACAGACCGCCAGCGCCCGGCGGTTGTTGATGATCCAACGCGCAAAGAAACGTTGCTCAGCGATGCCACCGCCTATCCCTATCGCAGCAAGCGCGAGGATCGCCAGCCTGACCGTATTGTTGCAGGGGGGTGCAATATCTGTTTCAACTGTTGCCCGGTGCATTATCATATCAAGAATGACAAGCTTGTGCGCGTTACCGGCAATGAAGATGACCCGTTATGGCGTGGGAAAATCTGTCCAAAATCACAATTTTTATTGCAACTTCATAACAGCCCAGAACGGCTCACGACCCCGCTTAAACGTGTGGGGGAACGCGGCGAAGGCAAATTTGAACCGATAAGCTGGGACCAAGCACTTGACGAGATTGCCGCTAAATTGCAGGGCGTCAAGGATGAATTTGGACCGGAATCATTGGCAATCTTTGCCGGTACACGCACGGGCACCTTGACCAGACGCGGTTATATTCGCCTATTTACACAACTATGGGGTACGCCGAATTTTGGCGATACCGAAGCGTTTTGTTCGGAAGCCAAGCGGGTGTCTTTTCAAGCAACCTTGGGGGCTGGCGGCAGTGGCAACAGCTATACCGAAGGTGATCTTGGTCGTGCGGCGCTCTATGTTTATTTTGGTGATAATCAGGCAGAAACCCGCCCGGTGCATTTTGGCATGATCAATAATTGGCGGCTGAAGAATAACGCCAAAATGGTGGTAATTGATCCGCGAATGACGGTCACCGCGACCAAAGCCAATCAATGGCTGGCGATCCGCCCGGGTACCGATCTGGCTTTGGCACTAGCACTTGCCTACCATATTCTTGCGCGTGATTTACATGACCAGCGGTTTTGTGAAAATTGGATTGCTGGCTGGCAAGAATGGCGTGATTTTCTGTTTGAGAAAAATTACTCGCCGGACTGGGCCGCTTCTATTGTTGGGATTGAGGCACATGCGATCCGGACACTTGCCGAGGAAATTGCCGCGGCTGATGGATGCGTGCTATTTGCCTCACGCGGCGTTAATCAGCACAGCAATGGTGGCCAAACCAACCGTGCCTTGATGTTTGTCGCGGCAATTACTGGTAATATCGGGCGAAAGGGCGGCGCCTTTTTCAATCTAAGCATGCCCGTTCCGATTGCCGCTGATGCCCCTGACGCGCGCAAAACCTATCCAAAAAAGCCAATGATTGGGTCAAATTCGGTTAGCTGGCTAAATGCCATTGAACACCACGACCCCTATCCACTGAGGGCCGTGATTACGTCAAATAACCCAATGATGGCATGGCCCAATCAAGACCGTGTTCGGGCCGCGTTTAAACAGCTTGATTTGATGGTGCATATCGATCTGTTTATGAATGAAACAAGCCATTTTGCCGATTATGTATTGCCAGCCGCAACTGGTATCGAAAAAGGCGAAATCAGCCGGGCGGCCGAAGACCGGCGTATTGTCTGGATCGATAAATCATTGCCGCCGCCGGGCGATGCCAAAACGGATGATTGGTTCTGGATCGAGCTTGGCAAAAGATTTGGCTATGATGACGTATTGAAAGATAGCTACAAAGACCCGGCTGTTTTTTGGGATGAAATGCTGATTAATGACCCCTATATGCGCGGATGTACGCAGGACCGGTTGCATAAAACACCGCGGCGCTGGTTGCGGGTGCCACTGGCAGATGAAAATTCAGAAGAAATTGAAACATTATATCTTGAAGGCACCAGTGCCTTTGGCAAGCCGGCCGGGCATCGGTTTCCAACAGCAAGCGGCAAATTGGAATTTTGGACCGCAGCGCTTGACCAGACATTGACCGGATTAGGCCTGTCGGCATTGCCAGAATTTTACGCTGATCGCGAACATCTGATCGAACTTCCCTATGTCGAGCGGCGCCAAGATGGCATGGCCGAGGTTGAACGCCCGTTTATTCACGGCAAGGCTATGGTCAAACCGTTTGAGATTATTCAGCCACATGGCGACTCCCCAGGCCGGAATTTGCAACGTCAGGGGTTTGATACCCATCTGATCACTGGCCGCCCGCCTGCGCCGCATTTCCATTCATGGACACATTACGCATGGCAAGCCCAGGAAATGTGGCCGGATATGTATGTGCAAATGCACCCAGATAAAGCCGCCGAACTTGATATCGCTGATGGGGAACATGTATCGATTGAGACCGCCCATGGTGCGGTGACGGCGCGGGCTTGGCTGTATGCTGGAATGCGGCGTGATACGGTTTTTGTGCCAATCGGTTGGGATTCATCACAACCCTATCACCCATGGAATTCAGTGAATTATCTCACTGATGAAGACCAGCGTGATCCATTGTCTGACCATTCCAACTTAAAAAGCTATTTATGCCGGGTGACGCGGTGATTTGTGTTGGAATGGCGGCAAAAATCTTGCAAAGGAAATAAAGATGCGTGATCGTCAGGGCCTTGCTGTAACCGGTTCGGATGATGCCGCTATTTCAGCCTATAATACAGCCGTCGCCGAGTGGTTAGATTACAAAATCACCGCTATGCGCACGCTTAAACACGCCATTGAAATTG
>CAJWSS010000145.1:0-3961 GCA_913045915.1 uncultured Alphaproteobacteria bacterium
ACAAGATTGCAGCAATTGTTTGCCCTAACTCTTTGCTTGATGATAACTTCCAGTCTGTTGATGATTTGAATTTGCTGTGGGTGGCGTGTTTGATGCCAACAGAAAAAATATCTTTTTGGCTCCATGCTTGGTAAAACTCGCTCGCAACATATTTCCCAGATCGGTTATTGCCATCGCTTGCACTATTCTTATCGCGAAAACCACCGAGCGCAGCCGTGATAATGCTGTTGCTCTCTTTAATACTTCGACTGTCGAGAGAGTGGCTTATTGAATAGCTGCCTTTGACCCCATCTTCACGAGTTGATTTTGCTCCATTTTGCTTCTCCGCATAATGCGTGGTAGCGGCGCTCACCTTATGGCGGGTGCGCTGCTCTGCTGTGTGCCAGCTCGTTGAAATAGCCAATCCACCCTCATCACGATCAGCAAAAAGATCAGTATCATCTGTTACATACTCAGAAGGGCTCGTTGCTGAGCTGTTTGTAGCATCATATTTGTAATGTTCTTCGGCATATCTGGCGTCCATACCAATTTCAAAACCGTTATCAGTGGTCATATTGGTGGCTAAATAAAGGCTATCGCGTTCAATGGTGTCTTTTTCGCCGTCAGACCCCGAAAAATCATACCCTGTATCTTTTTCCTTTGACAGTGACAGGTTTGTGTCGATGCCAAGCAATCTTTGCGAAATTGTGCCGCCAATGGCCTGTGTGGAACCAGCTTGAACAAAGGCGCTATTTTCGCGCATGGATTGTTTGGTGATGATGTTAATAACACCCGATGACGCGCCAGCGCCATGAAATAGCGTCTGTGGGCCGCGTAACACCTCTATTCTCTCGACGTTGGCGGCTGTCAGTCCAGACAGAAAATATTCACCATCGCCGCCACGCGCCTCAACACCGTCAATTAAGATCAGCGTATGATTGCCTTCGCCGCCACGTATTCTGATTTGTGTGTTGTTTGCCCCGGCGCTGCTGACGGCAAATCCCGGGACCTCGCGTAATAAATCAGCAATGCTGAGATTGCCTCTTTTTTCAATCGTCTTTTGAGGAATTACAAAAGAATTTGCCGCCACTGGCGTGGTGATATCCGGTGCAATGCTGCCAGTAAATACCAGCTCATCAAGTTGGATTTCCAACGGCTGGGCGTGTGATTTACCAGCCGCAAAAACGAAAAAACAAACCAAAAATAGAAGGCGTTTCATAGACTTCTCCCGCCATGATTTCCATGATGGAACCGATTTTCCATCAAACCACCATAACGGGTTATCCGCAGCCACTCTTCACCCTGAGAGTGCGCTAGGTGATAGGGCGGTAGGTCTCCTGGCTAGTAATTCAACGTTCAACTCTGCCTTCCCACCCAATGGCAGTGGCTTATCCGAGCGAACTCATTACATACAGTTGCAGGGGCAGCTCTTTACAGATTCCCTTTTAAGCACTGTGTGCACCGCTAGCATTAGAAGTATCGAGAAAATCATCAATGTTCTGTCTCAAATCGTCACTTTTTGTCGTTTTTTGTTGCTCGTAACAAACACACATGAAAAAACGGTCGGCATAGGTCCCAATTTTTATTAATATCGGTAATATGAGGCGTGATTTTGCGGAGAAAAAAGTGAAACGGTGGCGTCATTTGGTTGTTGCGGTCGGCATGGTCCCGGCATTAGTGATTTATCTTGGGCTTGTGATGCAGATTGCAGATTATGTCACCGATATCCACATCATCCTTGACTTTCTTTTTTATGCGTTGGCTGGGTTGGCATGGATTCCATTGGCTGGAAAGGTCGTTGGCTGGCTGGCCGCACATGAGAGCAGGTAAATGTTAACATCGCGCCTGCAAAAATTTTTGCGCAGGGGACAGGGCAGGCATGACCAGTCTGTGTCCTCGACCCCCGCTACCCAGGCCGCCCTCGCCAACGAAACGGCGGTAACGCGGCCACTTGGTGCTGCGATTGATCTTGCGACTGAATTAATGCAGGCCCACGGGTTGGTAGGGTGGCGAATCAAGCTTGACCATGCGCGCCGGCGGGCTGGCCAATGTGATTACACACACAAGACCATTTCGCTGTCGCGGCTGTATATTCGGCACGCCGATACAGATCATATTCGTGATACGATTTTGCATGAAATTGCCCATGCGCTTGTCGGGCCGCATCATGGTCATGACGCTGTTTGGCGGCAAAAAGCCCGCGAGATCGGTTGTAGCGCGACACGGTGCCATAATTTGTCTTTTGCCCGGGCCAGATGGGTGATGACCTGTCCAAAAGGCTGTTTTTCGGTCGAGCGGCATCGCAAAAAATCCGGTTTGGTCTGTGCATCTTGTAAGTCAGCCGTAGAATTTCACGCGGCTGAAACCATGACGGTCACATAATGTTTGCGATCACTGATACGCGTCAGAAAAAATTGCGCCGTGCGCTTGTGCGCTTGGCCCAGCCATCTCGCCGCTGGGTCAGTCTGGATTTTTTTTCCGATGCTGAAATCAATGTTTTGGTAGATTTCGCGAGGGCGCAACAATTCCGTAGGGCGCAAAGTGAGATTGTGCACCGTGCAAACCGGGTGTTTCAGGATTTTGATGTTTGTTTTCCAGCACCGCGCCTTGGCGTGTTTGATGATTTGGCGGCGGGCTTGGAGTCAGGCTTGTTTGCCGCCGGTTCTGAACTTGCGCAGAACCCATTTGCGAGCCACTTTCGGTTTGATGATTTTGCTATTCAGCGCTATCCGGCAGGGTCGCGCGGAATTGGTATCCACCGCGATGGCAAACGCTATAAACATATTGTTGTGATCATCACGCTTGCCGGCCAGTCCCGGCTGTTTTCAACGACCAGCCGGGCGGGGGAGATGCGCCAACGGATTAATGATCGGCCGGGGCGTCTGGTGTTGCTTTCTGCAGATGGATTTGCTGGACGTCATGATGAGGATGCACGGCCGTTACACGGTGTGGATTGCGTACGGACGGGCCGTCTGTCGATTGGGTTTCGATCTTTTGGCTGAACAAATTTGATTGTTCACAAGAAGGCTTGCCAGAGATTATTTTCGTTGGCACACTAAATCTCTGGAGCGTCCGTCAGTTGCTCCGCCTCGATAGCAATTCGATGTTAATGGGCGCCTGTCTCGTGCGTTCCAGCGTACGACAGAGTGTGGCCCCCACATGGGCGCGTTATCAGAGGTACTAAGACATATGCAAATCAATATATCAGGAAAAAATATGGATACCGGCATGGCCTTTCAGGAACATGCGGTAACCTCACTCAATGCGGTCGTGGAAAAATATTTCCAAAATGCCGTGAGCGGTCATGTCACATTGGAAAAAGCCGATTCAGGCTTTACCGTGCGGACTCGTGTGGCCTTATCAAGACGTATGGAGCTCGAATCCACCGGTCGGGCATCAGATGCCCATGCCGCCCTTGACGCGGCAATTGAACATGCGGAAAAGCGGTTGCGCCGGCATAAACGCCGGTTAAAAAACCACCGCACAACGCTTACCAGCAACGAAGAAAATGATGTTGATGCGGCGCCAATGCTCGTCTATGCATCAGCCGACCAACAGGCGGCAGAAGAAAATGATGAGCAGGACACCCTGCCAGTGGTTGCCGATTTGTCTTATGACATTGAGGTGCTGACAGTGGAACAGGCGGTGATGCGCCTTGAACTCAGCGGTGCCAATATGCTGATGTTCCGCAATGCCAGCCATTTTGGCTTAAATGTTGTCCAACTGCGTGATGATGGATCGATTGGCTGGATTGATCCACGTGGCGCGCGGCGACTGGCAAATGGTGGGTGAAGAGGGGTCAGTGCCCTAGACACCAATCCCGGCAAACACCAGTTGGCTTAGCCGGCGTTTATGGCGTGTTGTTAAGGTTGGCGCCAGCCTCGTCAAAGGTGGCCATGCCATTATGTAGGGCACAGGCGGCCCCCCGCACCAATAATGTTGCAATGGCGGCTTCACTGTCTTCTCTAAGGCGCATTTTAAT
>CAJWSS010000146.1:0-3911 GCA_913045915.1 uncultured Alphaproteobacteria bacterium
TCAGCGATCATTAATTATTTGAATGACTATGGCCCGAAATTATAAAATAGCGTTTATTTTATCTGATGGTTCTGATGCCGATAAAACAGGTAAAAGCGGCATAAGTTGTGCAGGGCATTTGCCACATATGCGCCAAAATTACCGGATAACATAGGCACGATGTTCAGATTTATATCCTTTTTTGTATCATTGGTGTTTTTGGCGGTGGTTATGGCCGCCGCGATGGTGTTGTGGGTGTTCTGGACTTACGGGCGTGATTTGCCCGATTACCAGCAACTGGCAAATTATGACCCACCAGTCGTGACCAGAATACATGCTGGTGACGGGGCGTTGCTGGCTGAATACGCAAATGAAAAGCGGTTATTTGTGCCGGTACGCGCGATGCCGCCAAGGCTGGTTGAGGCATTTGTATCAGCTGAAGATAAGGGGTTTTATCAGCATTTTGGTGTCGATTTGCGGGCCTTGGCACGCGCCGCTGTGACCAATCTCCTCAATTATGGCACCGGCCGCCGCCCTATTGGCGCATCGACCATCACCCAGCAGGTGACAAAGAATTTTCTTCTCACCAATGAATTATCGATTGAGCGGAAAATCAAAGAAGCCATTTTATCGCTGAGGATGGAGCGCGCGTTCAGTAAAAATCAGATTTTAGAACTCTATCTGAATGAGATTTATCTTGGCATGGGCAGCTATGGTGTGGCGGCGGCGGCGCTGAATTATTTTGACAAGCCATTGGATCAATTGGCGCTGGCTGAAATTGCCTATCTTGCCGCCTTGCCCAAGGCGCCGAATAATTATCACCCGGTACGCAACAACCGCGCCGCGGTGGCCCGCCGCAATTGGGTTTTGGATGAAATGCGGCAAAATGGGTATATTAGCGATGCCGAGGCCGAGGCGGCCAAATCTGAACCTCTGGTGCTACAGCGCCAATCAGGTTTTGACGCGGCAAACGCCCCCTATTTCACTGAAGAGGTTAGGCGCCAGCTGCTGGATCAATTCGGGCAAACAGCGCTCTATGATGGGGGGCTGTCTGTGCGCACCACGCTTGATCCGCATTTACAGCAACTGGCGGATGATGCGCTTGAACGCGGCCTTGAAGCCCTTGATCGTCGGCAAGGGTGGCGGGGGCCGCTGGGACGCATGCCAGATAATGCAGACATTGATGCGACGCTGGCCAGCTATACACAAAAGCTACGCCCCAACCATTATGCCGCGCTGGTCACCAAGGTTACCCGCCGGTCCGCCAATATTTATGTGCAGGGGCGCAATGCCAAAATACCGTTTCAACTGGCATTTTGGGCCTATCCCCCTCGTGACGAAGATGGGGTGCGCCCACCGCCATTACAGGATTTGCGAAATGCATTGGCGGTCAATGACATCGTTATTGTGCAACCGCCCGGCTTTACACCCGATCTGATTAGGAACGGATTTGTGCCAAAAAGTGACGATTTTGCACTGGGGCAACGTCCGGCGGTTGAGGGGGCGATTGTTGCCATGGACCCGCATACCGGGCGGTTATTGGCCATGACCGGGGGCTATAATTATGCCGAGTCCGAATTTAATCGGGCAACGCAAGCTATGCGTCAACCGGGGTCTGCTTTTAAACCATTTGTTTATCTGGCGGCACTTGATGCTGGCTTTAGCCCCACTACGCGGATTTTAGATGCGCCATTAGTTGTTGATCAGGGGCCGGGCAAACCAAAATGGAAACCAGCAAACTATACAAAACGATTTTATGGTCCGTCGATTATGCGGCTTGGCATTGAAAAATCACGCAACCTCATGACCGCTAGACTGGCGATGAATTTGGGTATGGAAAAGGTGCAGGAATATGCCCGTCGTTTTGGTCTGAATGATAATTTGCCGCCACTATTATCAATGTCGCTTGGGGCCGGTGAAACCACCTTGTTACGCCTGACGGCCGCCTATGGCATGCTGGTCAATGGGGGGCATAAAATCACCCCCAGCTTGATTGATCGCATTCAAGACCGGCATGGCAAAACCATCTATCGGCATGATAAACGGCAATGCCCGAAATGCGACCGCGTCAATGATATGCGTAAGGTGCCATTATTATCTGATGATCGGCCGCAAATCACCTCGCCAGCATCTGCGTTTCAAATGGTGTCGATGCTCGAAGGCGTGGTCAAGCGTGGCACTGGCCGGTTTATCAGCGATCTTGGTCTGGCCGTCGCTGGAAAAACCGGCACAACAAATGACAATACAAATGGGTGGTTTATCGGTTTTACGCCTGATTTGGTTGTCGGCGTATTTGTTGGCTATGATTTGCCGCGTCCTCTGGGAAAAAGCGAAACCGGATCCACCGTGGCGGTGCCAATTTTTGGTGATTTTATGACCAGGTCGCAAATTGATAAGCCGGTGATACCGTTTCGCCGGCCGAATGATATTTTGCTCATCCCGGTTCATGCCGAAACGGGCGAGCGTGTTTTACCCAGCGACAAAAACGCCATTATTGAGGTTTTCAAACCTGACCAACGTCCCGGCGGGGCGCTGATCGATGTGCCGCAATCAGGCAATGATAATGGCGGCACGGTGACGGGCGGGGCACTCACAACGCAGGGTCTCTATTAAAAAATTTGATCCGGCTATGTCATGCTTTCGGGCTTGCCACGCAGAATATGACGGGCTAGGAACAAACAGCCGTCTTTGGTGTATTTCAAAAAAGCGCGACAGGACAAAATCATGCAGGCGGAAACACTTGCGAAAATCGAAGTCATCCAAACTTCATTGGAATTACTGCGCAAGCATGTGAATTTCGATGATGCACAAGACCGGCTTGCCGCACTGGAAGCGCAAACAACGGCGGCTGATTTTTGGAATGACCAGGCGGTGGCACAACGTGTCATGCGGGAAAAAAATCAGCTTGAACGCCAGTTAGATGCGATTACATCTTTGCAAAGCGAGATGACTGATGCTGTCGATTTGATCGAACTTGGCGCGGCTGAAGGTGATGATGAAATTGTTGCCGAAGCAGAGGCCACATTAACCTCGCTTGTTGAAATCGCGGAAAAGCGCCAGCTAGAAAGTCTGCTGTCGGGTGAAGCCGATGGCAATGATTGCTTTGTTGAAATTCATGCAGGGGCTGGGGGTACCGAGGCACAGGATTGGGCGCAGATGCTGGTACGCATGTATAGTCGATGGTGCGACACGCGTGGTTTTAAAATCGAAATGATTGAAGAAAGCGCCGGTGAAGAAGCCGGTATCAAATCAGTCACTATGCGGGTCAATGGCGACACGGCCTATGGCTGGATGAAGACTGAGTCCGGTGTGCATCGGCTGGTTCGAATTTCGCCCTATGATAGTTCGGCCCGGCGTCATACCAGCTTTGCTAGTGTTTGGGTGTATCCGGTGGTTGACGACAATATTGAAATTGAGATTGAAGAAAAAGATTTGCGCATAGATACCTACCGGGCGTCAGGGGCTGGCGGCCAGCATGTGAATAAAACTGACTCGGCAATTCGGATCACGCATTTGCCGACCAATATTGTGGTTCAATGCCAAAATGACAGATCGCAGCATCGTAACCGGGCTACAGCCTTTAACATGCTTAAAGCGCGCCTCTATGAACTTGAATTACAACGGCGCGAAGACGCCGCCAATGATGCCGCCGCTAGCAAAACTGAAATCGGCTGGGGCAATCAAATTCGGTCATATGTGTTGCATCCCTACCAAATGGTAAAGGATTTGCGCACCGCCGTTGAAAAGGGCAATGCACAAGGTGTGTTAGATGGTGACCTAGATGATTTTATCGCCGCAAGTTTGGCGTCACGTGTAGGCAATCAGCGCTAGCGGGTCGGGGCAACCAAATCATTGCGTTCGGCAAGCGGGCCATAAAAGGCCGCGGAAAATTTGGCTGCGCGGCGGGCGGCAATATTGAATGGCGGTTTGAG
>CAJWSS010000147.1:0-3892 GCA_913045915.1 uncultured Alphaproteobacteria bacterium
ACAAACCGTTTATTGGCAACATTGGTTTGTGTCAAATCGACAACCGAAGAATGGGGGTCATGGTTAAAATCAATTGATACCAAGGGGCGTTCATTGAGTCCCAATACCCCCTTTAATGCCCCGTTTGCGGCGTCGCGGAATGCTTGATTGATGTCTTCAAGGCTCGTATCACGGCTGGTCGTTACAACAAGATCAACAACCGATACATTCGCCGTTGGTACGCGAATGGCAGACCCGTTCATTTTGCCGACAAGCTCTGGCAACACTTCACCAACTGCAGATGTTGCGCCAGTTGATGTTGGAATCATTGACATCGCCGCCGCCCGCGCCCGGCGCATATCTTTATGGCTTGAATCAAGCGTTGGCTGATCGCCGGTATAGGCATGGATGGTGGTCATATAGCCTGCCTCAATGCCAACGGTATCAGCCAGCACCTTGGCCACTGGTGCCAGACAATTTGTTGTACAAGATGCGTTTGACACAACATCGGCTTTGGCGTGCAAGTCGTTGTGATTCACCCCATAGACCACGGTCATATCGGCCTGTTTGCATGGTGCGGATACCAGCACTTTTTTCGCCCCAGCGGCAAGATGCGCCGCGGCACGATCGCGGCTGTTAAATTTGCCCGAACATTCCAGAACAATATCGACATTATGCGCGGCATGCGGAATTTGCGATGGGTCGCGCTCGTGGGTAATCGGGATTTTGCCATGTCCAATATCAATCCAGTCGTCACCACTGGTTACCGGGCCGGTGGCGCGGCCATGAACCGAATCAAATTCATAGAGGTGCGCGGCTATATCGGCAGACCCCGGCGTATTGATCAGCACAATTTCCATGTCATCACGCTTCAGTTCCTGCAATGCCCGCATGGTCAGGCGTCCGATCCGGCCGAATCCGCTAATTGCCAATCTTAAAGTCACCAGTATTGCTCCTGTTTGTCTTTTTTTGTCTAGATGTTGGCCTGTGGCTGTTTAGCCAAGCCGCTGATGCACTGCCGCCACAACGGCCGCTTCGGTAATACCAAAATGTGCATATAAATCACCGATAGGTGCAGAGGCGCCAAACCCATTCATGCCAATAAATCCATCTTCCCGGCCAAGCAACCAGTCCCATGATTGCTGCATCGCGGCTTCAATGACGATCCGCGGTGCTGACCCTAAAATGCTGGTTTGATAAGCGGCATCTTGTGAACGGAATAATTCCATACAGGGCATCGATACCACGGTGGCGGCAATCCCCTCTTTTTCGAGGTTGTCGCGTGCCGCCAGCGCAATGCCGACTTCCGACCCAGAGGCAATTAACGTCACCTGCCGGCCAGCGTCATCACCAGCAATGATATAGCCCCCCAAGGCGGTTTTATTTTCGGCCATATCGCCATGTCTGAATTGGGCCATGCCTTGCCGGCTCAGCGCCAGAATAGACGGCGTATTGGCCGCTTCAATGGCACATTGCCATGCCTCGGCTGTTTCTACCGCATCACCCGGGCGGAACACCAGCAGGTTTGGAATTACCCGTAAAGCCGCCAGATGTTCGACCGGCTGGTGGGTGGGGCCGTCTTCGCCCAGCCCGATTGAGTCATGTGTCATCACATAGATGGCGCGCTGTTGCATCAGGGCGGACAGGCGGATCGATGGCCGGCAATAATCGGTAAACACCATAAATGTGCCGCCGTAAGGGATCGCCCCACCATGCAGGGCAATGCCGTTCATTGCGGCCGCCATGCCATGTTCGCGCACACCATAATGGATATAAGTGCCGCTATAATTGTCGCGGTCAAAAATACTGTGGCCCCCAACCTTGGTGTTGTTGGATCCGGTCAGATCGGCCGACCCACCAAACAAATTTGGACAGGCTGGCAAAATCGCTTCAAGCGTTTTTTGGCTGGCAACACGGGTGGCGAGATTTTGTGGATCAGCCGCCAGTGCGGTTTTCCAATCGAGAATCGCTTGGGCAAAATTTTCTGGCACATCACCGCGCATGGCCGCGTCAAACATGGCCGCTTGCGGGTGCGCATCGTGCCGTTCTTGCCATGTGGCACGGGCATCTTCGCCACGGCACCCGACGGCGCGCCACTGTGCCGTTATGTCGGCTGGGATATCAAACGCTGGATGCGGCCAATTCAGCGCCGCCCGTGCGGCCTCAATTTCAGTGTCGCCAAGTGGGGCGCCATGCACACCAGATGTGCCTTGTTTGGCGGGAGACCCAAAACCAATGACGGTTTTACAGCGGATCAGGCTCGGCCGGTTATCGGCTTTTGCCGCGGTGATTGCCGCAGATACAGCATCCATATCATGCCCGTCACATGCCAATACCTGCCACCCATAGGCGTCGAATCGGCCGGTGATGTCATCAGATACGGTTAAATCTGTGCGGCCGTCAATCGAGATGCCGTTATCGTCAAACAACACAATTAAGCGCCCAAGCCGCATATGGCCAGCCATGGATGCCGCTTCATGGCTGATGCCTTCCATCAAACAGCCGTCGCCAGCAATTACATAAGTGTGGTGATCGACAAGATCATCACCAAATTTAGCCGCCAGATGGCGTTCGGCCATGGCCATGCCAACAGCATTGGCAATGCCTTGGCCAAGCGGGCCGGTGGTTGTTTCAATGCCGCTTGCATGGCCGAATTCAGGATGCCCAGCGGTGCGTGCGCCAAGCTGTCTGAAATTGCGGATTTCATCAATCGTCATATCGGCATAGCCGGTCAGATGAAGCAACGCATATAACAGCATCGAACCATGTCCGGCAGACAGCACAAACCGGTCGCGGTCTGGCCAGTTCGGCGCGCTGGCGGAAAATTTAAGATGGTCGCAAAATAATGCGGTGGCGGCGTCTGCCATGCCCATTGGCATGCCGGGATGTCCAGAATTTGCGGCTTGCACCGCGTCCATTGTCAGCGCCCGAATGGCGTTGGACATGAGTTGTTTATCCTGTGGATTTGGCATGCGGGTCTCCGGCGGGCGCGGCACGCTCAGGTGCGCCTTAACAATCTTGGGGTGTGATGTGTCGCAATTTGCCCAGTTTCGACTGTTTCGTCAATGCACCATAGCCGGGTGGTTCCTATGTGTTTTCCCGCCCGGCCACAAAGCACAAATTTTTTTAGGCTTTATTTCGATTCTGATTTGAGGCAAGCTTCGCGTTATAACACTTTATGATAAAGAGAAAAAATTGTGCCAAGCGGCCCTGTATTTGATCTCAAAATACCCGCTGTGGCGCGGCTTTTCGTCACCGTTAAAAATGGAATAAACACGAAATGAACCGGTTGCAAAATGCGCAGAAATTACTAGCCGAGTCGCTGGCCGCATTGGAATCGGCAGTTGATCAGGCGCAAAGTTCAGCCGCACTTGCCGCAACTGGAAATGGCACTGGCACGGCGCCAGTCGAAACGGCGCCGGCGATTGATATCAGCCAGCTTTCACAAGACCTCTCGGCCATTGAGACCGATTTGGAAACAGCCATGAAGATGATTGCCGATCTAACGGCGTCCGGCCTCTCATCAGGTGCGGGCAAAGACCGGATATAGGGCCGGGCATAATTAAACGCTGGGCATAGAACCGGAGAGGAGACACCGCATGAGCCATTCTGTTGTGACCATCAGGTTAAATGGGAACCCTTATCAAATTGGGTGTGGTGCCGGTGAAGAGGCGCATGTCAGCAAGCTTGGTGAAGAGGTTGAATCAATCATGCAATCACTGGTGGCATCAGTTGGACAAATTGGCGAGGCACGGTTGCTGGCGATGGTTGCGCTTATTCTGGCGGATCGGGCCGCGGGTCACACAGAAAATACGCCGCCGCAGAGCGAAATAGCCGCCGCCACCGCGGATCAAGACGCCGCGGCTGAGGCGCTTGAAATGGCCGCGGCGCGTATCACAACACTTGCAACCCG
>CAJWSS010000148.1:0-3847 GCA_913045915.1 uncultured Alphaproteobacteria bacterium
ACACGGTTACCGGTTTTGGTTTGGATGTTGGTGCCCCCCTTGTCGATCATCGCCACGTTGATAAGATTGCCTTTACTGGGTCTGACATATCAGGTCAAAAAATTTATCAGGCGGCGGCAAAGAAAATTATGCCAGTTACGCTTGAGCTTGGTGGCAAATCGCCAAATATTGTGTTTGAAGATGCCGATTTTGAAGCCGCTGTGATGGGCGCCATTTCTGGTATTTTTGCCGCCACTGGCCAGACCTGTATTGCAGGGTCACGGCTTTTGGTCCAGCGCAGTATTCACGATAAATTCGTAGAACGTCTTGTCGAGGTGGCCGGAGCGGCCACGATTGGTGATCCGATGTCGACAGACACGCATGTTGGGCCGGTAACAACACCGCCACAATACGAAAAAATTCTGGACTATATTGCGATTGCTAAATCGGAAGGGGCAAAATGTGTGCTTGGCGGTGGGCCTTATCAGGGCGCAGGTGCCAAAGGACAGCAATTTGTTCAGCCAACAATTTTTACTGGCGTTTCGAATGATATGCGGATTGCCCAAGAAGAAGTGTTCGGGCCTGTTTTGTCGATTATTCCTTTTGATACCGAAGACGATGCGGTGCAGATTGGCAATGATATTGTCTATGGCCTTGCCGCTGGTGTCTGGACCAGTGATATTGGCCGGGCGTTGCGTATGTCTGAACGGCTCAAAGCTGGCACGGTATGGGTCAACACCTACCGGGCTGTCAGCTTTACATCGCCGTTTGGCGGGTACAAGCGCAGTGGTGAGGGGCGCGAGAGTGGCAAGGACGCGATTAAAGAATTTTTGCAGGTCAAATCAGTCTGGATTGCCCAGCAAACAACAGCGGCGAACCCTTTTGTGATGCGCTAGCGTTTGTGTTTTTATGTTGGCTGAATTTGTCGGCGTGCAGCCAGACGCTGAATGACGGCTGGCCGGGGGGCGGATATTACACCGTGAAATGCGTCAATGATATCAAATTCTGCTGGCAGAGCGGCCGCTAGCTCGCCCTCATGAAGCAGAAAGTCTGGGTTTTTCGGACGACCAAATGCGGCATGGCCAACAGCGAACGTCTCATAGGCCAGATAACCGCCCTCAGCCACCAGATCAAATAATGCCGCTAGTTTCGGGCGAAACAGATAATTTGTGACCAAAACAGCATCGAATTTTTCGCTAGCAAATGGCCATGCGGCATCAGTTTCAAGATCGCATAGGCATATGTCTATCTGCGGGTGCGCGGCGAGTGGGGTCAGCGCATCAGCATCACGATCAACAGCCAATATGTGAAACCGTTCAGCCAATAAACGGCTATGTCGACCGCGGCCTGATGCAAAATCCAGCACCCGTCCATCTTTTGGCCATAACAGGGCTTGTTGCATCACCCATGGTGACGGCGCCAGATGCGTTGGTGAAGACATCATCTGGTGAAAAAATTTAACAAAGCCTGATAGGTCTCGTCGGGGGATTCTTCTGGCAGATAATGCCCGCCCGGCACAGAAAAGCCAGATACATCCTCCGCGACCTCTCGCCATGCGGCCAGCATATCATATTTATTGCCAACCATGGCGGTCGCACCCCACAAAACAAGCAGCGGCATCGCAAGCTTTTGTGAGGCATCAGCGGCATCATGGACCAGATCAATGCTGGCAGATGCACGGTAATCCTCGCAAGTGGCATGAATTGTCTCTGGCGTGGAAAAACAACGTAGATAATCATCAAAGGCATCATCTGTAATGGCGCTACGGTCTTTGCCCCAATGCCGCATTTTGCTCTCGAGGAAATATTTTGGATCGTGACCAATCAATGTTTCGGGAAATGGTGCGGGTTGGATCAGAAAAAACCAATGATAATAGCTGGTCGCGAAATGCATGTCGGTGGTGTCATACATCATCGCTGTCGGGGCAATATCAAGCACAGCTAATTTAGTAACGACTTGTGGGTAATCACGGGCCAGGCGGTGCGCTACACGGCCCCCGCGGTCATGACCGGCGACAAAAAATTGGCTGTGGCCCAATGTCGTCATCACCGCCATCATATCGGCGGCCATTGCCCGTTTTGAATAGACCGCATGGTCATCACTGCTGGCCGGTTTATCGCTATCGCCATAGCCGCGCAAATCGGCAACAATAACGGTAAAATCTCTCGCAAGACGTGGTGCAATCTTGTGCCACATATAGCCCGTTTGCGGATAGCCATGTAGCAATAATAGGGGCGGGCCGGCGCCTTTAATGCATACCGCTATGTTTATATTCTCGGCGACATTTATGTACTGCTTTTCCAATTTTTCGCCAAAAATCATATCTTTCATCCTTTGAAAACGCACTTGGTATTTTGATGCCCGGCAATATTGACAATATTATCTCCAATATACCAACAATTCAGCAGAAGGCCGTGTCGATGCAAGAAATTTATGCAATCGTTAACAAGTTTTATTTTGTTGGCTGGCCATGTTTTGCTGTGCTCCGCATTCCTTGGTAGCATAATGTGAACGTTGTTATTGGAGGTGCGTTTGCTGTTACAAAAAGTCGAGTTATTCCATGTTAAAATGCCAATCACCGAGCCTTGGATCACCTCATATGGGTACCAAGATGCAATCGACAGTGTATTTGTTCACCTCGATTTTGATGTGTCTGACGGTTGGGGGGAATGTTCTCCAGCGCCAATACCATCATATAACAGTGAGTATGCATCCGGCGCATTTGATATAGCGCATAATGTTCTCGGGCCGTTGCTTTGTGGCCAGCAGGTTCATTCGGGGGCAAATATATCGGAGCGTTTCCAGCAGATCAAAGGCCACCAATTTGCAAAGTCGGCTTTTGATTGTGCGTGGTGGGACGCATTTTCCAAATACAAAAAACAGCCATTGTGGAAACTCATCGGTGGGGTAAATCAAACAGTTTCTGTTGGTGCAGACTTCCCCGTACAGGCAACCGCGGCAGAACTTTTGACCAAAGTTGATCGGGCCGTTGCGGATGGCTTCAGGCGAATTAAAATTAAATTTAACCCGCAATCAAATGTTGCCACCATCGCTGAAATTAGATCGAAATACCCAGACATGTTAATCCATGTCGATTGTAACAGCGGGTTCAGTCTTGATGATATCGAATTGTTCAAAGAGCTAGATGAACTAGGTTTGGCAATGATTGAGCAACCGCTGGCCTATGATGATTTGATTTTTCATGCTGAATTACAGTCAAAAATTAAGACACCAATTTGCCTTGATGAGAGTATTACTTCTATCGACCGGACACGTAAGGCGATAGACATTGATGCCTGTCGTTACATAAATATTAAAACGAGCCGGGTGGGTGGTTTGTCAAATGCGATAGAGATACATAACCTGTGTCAGGATCGAGGCATTCCTATTTGGGTTGGAGGGATGTTAGAGTCCGCTGTTGGTCAGAGCTTTTCGCTCGCCCTAGCCACAATGCCCAATGTGGGATACCCAAATGATATTTTCCCCAGTCGTCGGTTTTACCAAGTTGATATGTCTGCGCCTGAAATTGTTCTCAGTTCGCCGGGGATGATTGAAGCACCGCGTTCATTCGGCGCAGGATTTGCCCCGGATTTTAACAAGTTGTTGTCCGCATCAGTCAAATCTGCATCGATCTGCGTCTGATACAGAGCCCGATAAGATTACTTTGACTGGCATAAATAGTCGGTCGTCAATATGTTGACGAGTCGATTAAAAACTATAGGTTGAAGTTGGGCTAGCAATCTTAAACGATTTGGCTTTGATTAATCATCATGAAGGTATGTAACGTAAATGAATCCAACATTATCAAAATTTTCAAGAGTTGATCTTTGCCATCAACCGACACCACTTGAGGCCATGCCCCGGCTTT
>CAJWSS010000149.1:0-3812 GCA_913045915.1 uncultured Alphaproteobacteria bacterium
TTACCAACGCTGTCGATAAATTGGTCAACCATGGCGAAGATTTACATCAGATTGTCGCCGGCTTGCTGGCACGCCCTGCGCATACCGAATGACGCGCATGCAAAAAGCGTAATAGACAAAACTAAATGAGGTGACCCCGTGCATTATTGGCTTTTGAAATCAGAACCATCAGCCTGGTCATGGCAAAATCAGCTTGACCGCGGTGAACAGGGTGAAGGGTGGGATGGTGTCCGCAACTATCAGGCATCAAACAACATGAAAGCCATGGCGATTGGTGATTTGGCATTTTTTTATCATTCGGTAAATGAAAAACAAATCGTTGGCATTGTCGAAGTTTGCGCCCTGTATCACCCTGATCCAACCGATGCATCCGGCCGGTTTGGCATGGTCACGGTAAAGGCGGTTAAATCCCTGCATACCCCAGTGACGCTGGCAGATATCAAAGCCGATGAACGGCTTCAGGATATGGCACTGGTCCGCCAGTCACGTTTATCAGTCACGCCGGTAACTGCCAAGCAATGGGCCATCATCATGGACAAGGCCCAGACCAAGCTATAGCGACGGGCTAACTGGGGTCTTCATCCGGTCTTGTCCGGTGAATAAAATATAAATTCCGGAAATAGATAAATAGGCCCAGACCCTGACCGCAGATAATCACTGGATCTTGCCGCCAAATCGCATAGAGCAGTAAAACACTGCCGCCACCAATCGAAAAATACCAGAACGCCACCGGGATCACCGACTTCCCCTGTCCTTCTGATGTCAGCCATTGCAAAATAAACCGCATGGCAAACAACCCTTGGCCGGCAAAACCGACAACCACCATGATTTGTTCTGGCTGTTCAGCAAGGCTTGCTGGCAAAAACGGTAATAGAAACAAAAGTGCATGGGCCAGTGAGGTGGCACCTGCCTCTATATAGGCTGATAATGTGGCGATCATTGGCGCGGCCCCTTTTTCGACGATGCGCGTGGTGATTTTTTCTTCGCTGGGCGGCGTGGCTGATCTAATTCGGTGACCGCGCCTTTTGCCGGGGCGCGGCGCAATAACCAGATCACACCAAGCACATCAGATATGCCAACAATTAAACGGTCCATTATACGGTATTTTGAATTGCCAACCTGACGCGGCCGATGCGCGACCGGCACACCAATCACAGTACCGCCATGACGCCGCACCAGACTGGGCATAAACCGGTGCATATGGTTAAAAAAAGGAAGTTGCAAAAACAGACTGCGCGGCAGAATTTTGATCCCACACCCCGAGTCAGGATGGGTATCAGACAGCAAGCTCGCGCGGATCCATTTTGCCGCGCGTGAGGCCCACAGCCGGGTCTGGCTGTCATTCCGCCGCTGACGGATGCCGGCCGCCATAGCCGGGCTGTCGCCATGCTTCAGCAACGCCGCTTCTAGCGCTGGAAAATCAGCCGGTACATTTTGTCCATCACCATCAAGAACGCCAATCAGCCTACCGCGCGCCTGCCATAAGCCCGACCAGATTGCCGCGCTCTGCCCCGATCTTATGGCATGACGTAACACCCGCAATTGCGGCACTGTGTCCAACAAAGCAGACAGTTCAGCCGCGGTATTGTCGGTGCTCGCATCATCAATATAGATAATCTCAAACTGGCGCCCGTTAAAAACAGCGCAGATCTCATCAATGAGGGGGGCGATATTACCAGCCTCATTCATCACCGGCACAAGCACGGAAATTTCAATAGAATTAGACGCAGGAGCAGAAGACACAGAAGCTGACATGCAGTTAGATACCGGTTCGCATTGACTATGTGACGCTTTTACTCGTTGTCAGAGGTGGCGTCAAACATCTCTCGCCGATAAATCAGAATAACCACATCCTGACCCTTTGACATATTATAGCCTGACAGCTGTTCAGGCGCTGCCAACCGTAACCCAAGACGCCGCGCCATATCAAGAAAGGCGGTTTGTTGACGGGCTTCGACAAGCGCTACACCATCGGGCGCCTCTGCCAAAAACAGGGCCGCTTCGCGGCTGTCGACAAGCAACACATCGCGGCCAAGCAAAAACACCAAAGACGGCTCGTGATAGCCAGCCGCGGCAATCGCCGTAGGCTGGCGGCCAGAACTGGCAAGATTTTGCGCCACGGCGTCAGCTATATGTATGCGCGATAACTGCGGCACAACGCCGGCAAATATGACAAAATGCACCAGTATGCCAGCGGTAAATAGCCCCATAAGATGCCGATATTCGCCAATCTGTATCCAGCGATGCCCCTGCCAGACAGCTAACCCGGCAAACAGCAACGCGATCACAGCCAGACCAACTGCAAGCCGCATTGATTGGCCGCCGAACATCACCGCACCAGCCATAACCGCAGCAACAAGCCCCACACCCAAAGCCAAAAACACATACTGGCCAGCCAGATAAAATTTTTGCCGTAACGGTGACAATGTCACCACCCGGTCAACAGACCATAATAATAACAACACCGCCGCCGGCACCACGGGCAATGGATAATGCGGTAATTTTGTCGGGATCAGTTCAATCATGACCCAAAATGGCACCAGCCACGCCAACAAAAATCTTGTGCTATCTTGGGCCAGCATGGCTTTGATATGCAACAACGCCGATGGCAACAACAGTGAGGCTGGCCACAACAGCACGCCAAACAATGCTAGATAGGTAAATGGCGGGGCCCCATGCGATTCCTGACCAGACTGGACCTTTGCCAGAAAATCACCTGTCACCGCAATATCCAGAAATGCCCCATCGGTGGCGATTGTTACCAAAATGGCCCATGGCAAGCATATAACCGCCATCAGGATGAGACCGCGCCCTAGGCGCAACGGTCTGACCCACCCTGCACCGCGATGCCAAACAATCAAAACGGCAATGGTCAGAATGGCAATGGCCGGGGCGATTGGGCCCTTGACCAATATGCCCGCCGCAAGCGCGGTCCAGAAAAATATCCAGTGCGCTGATGGTTTCGCTGTGGTCTTGTCACGATCAAGATAAATCCGCATTAAGGCCCATTGCTGAACCATCACCAGCAGCATCAAAACAGTATCCGTTTTTGCTAAATGCGCTTCGGCAAGCACCAGAAACCCACTGGCAAACGCGGCACTAGCCGCTAACGCGGTTGCCGGTTCATAAAGGCGCAACCCAATATGATAGAGCATGAAAATACTGACAAGCAGTGCCAGCAAATTCACAAACCGATAGGACGCAATATCAGCATCACCAAGCAACGCCGCAGATGCCGACTGCAACCAATAAATGCCCGCTGGCTTTTTGGCGCGCAATTCATCTTGAAAGCGGATGGTGACATAATCACCTGACTGCAACATTTGCCGGCTGGCTTGGGCAAATCGCGACTCATCACGATCCATCGGCGGCACCATATGCTGGCCAGTAAAGACCGTCATCGTGACCAGCGCCAACAACGCATAGAGCGCGGTACGTGCATGAAAAAAAGCCACCTATTCAACCTTTTTTAAAGCTTGCGGTATACAGGAGTAGCAACTTGGCCTGCACCCGACAAGCTGGAAAACACCGATGATATGCAACTTCATCTAGAATTGAAAAAATAATATTTACAATATCTAAAGCTAAGGCACTATGCGTCATAAATAAGTCTGCTCTCTTCTCTGGCACTGGCCCGGCGACCCGCGAAAAAGGCTGATGATGCGCGCATCGACACATAACAATCATACAAGCTGGCGGCATATCTGGCGACTGGCATGGCCCATCATCATTTCCAATATCACGGTGCCATTGGTTGGGGCGGTTGATGTGGCCATGATGGGCCGCATTGATGACCCGGCCTTTATTGGTGG
>CAJWSS010000150.1:0-3796 GCA_913045915.1 uncultured Alphaproteobacteria bacterium
TTATGAAGCTAATATATATTTTCGGCAGGAACGTCAGGGCATGTTGCTTGGCACTTATGAACCGCAATCAACACCGTGGAAAATCGGAGGCACCCCATGGGATTTTGGCCATGAACTGCTGAACCCCGATCTTGATCGTATTGCTGACCGGTTGGAAATGTCGTTTGAACGTATTCCAGCGATTGGCAATGCCGGCATCAAAAATATCATCAATGGGCCGTTCACTTTTGGTCCGGATGGCAACCCCATGATCGGGCCAGTGCCAGGGATGAAAAATTACTGGGTTGCGGTGGGTGTTATGGCGGGATTCTGTCAAGGTGGCGGTGTGGGCCTGACGATGGCGGAATGGATGATTGATGGCGAACCATCGATTGATGTCTGGGCGATGGATGTGGCGCGGTTTGGTGATTTTGCGTCGCCAGACTGGGGCACCATCAAATCATCTGAAAATTATGAACGCCGCTTTGTAATGACCTTTCCCAATGAAACCCTGCCAAAAGGACGGATGCAAAAAACCACTGCCCTTTATGACCGGCTGGTGGCAAAAGGCGCGCTGATGGGGCAGGGGTTTGGGCTGGAACACGCCTTGTGGTTTGCCGACAGTGCCGATGATGCGCATGAGGCCCCAACCTTTGAACGCAACCGCAGTCATGATTATGTGGCACGCGAGGTGGCGGCGGTACAGCATGATGTCGGCGGTGTTGAAATCGCTAATTTTGCCAAGCATGAATTTAAAGGCGCCGGGGCTAGAGCCTATCTTGACCATATGCTGGCCGGGGTTGTGCCACAAGCTGGGCGTTTGACACTAACGCCGATGTTGACGCCAAAAGGCAAGCTCTATGGCGATCTGACCGTGGCCTGTCTTGCCGATGACCATTTTATGCTATTTGGGTCTGGTGCGATGCAAGACGCACACCGGCGCTGGTTTGAAAGGCAACGTCCCGATGATGTGTCTTATGCCAATGTCAGTGATGAGTGGCACGGCATTGCGTTGTCTGGCCCGAAATCGCGCGCTCTTTTGGCAGATCTGATGCGTGATGATATTGCCAGCATGAAGTTTCGCGATTTGTGGCAAACCTATGTGGCTGGGGTGCCGGTGATCCTCAATCGGATCAGTTTTTCTGGTGAACTTGGCTATGAAATTTACTGCCGACCGCCCTATCTGATCAGGCTGGCCGAAGCCATTGAAACCGCTGGCGCCGCGCATGGTTACCGCTGGTATGGGGCGCGGGCGCTGATGTCGATGCGGCTGGAAAAAGGTTGGGGGGCATGGGGGCTGGAATTCCGGCCAGACTTTGACGCGCATGAATCCGGCATGGATATCTTCATTAATTGGCACAAGGATTTTGTCGGCAAAGCCGCAACCCTTGCCGCCAAAAACACCGCGCCAAAACAAAAATTGGTAACCATGGTGATCGATGTGGATGGTATCGATGTGTGTAATGACGAGGCCATCCTCAAAGATGGCAAGGCGGTGGGGTATGTGTCTTCAGGCGGTTATGCCCACCGGGTGCAAAAATCTATGGCGATGGGCTATGTGCAGGCTGAACATGCCAGTGCTGGCACCAAGCTACAGGTTGAAATATTGGGTGAATTTTATCAGGCTGAAGTGCTTGGTGGCCCAATCTATGATCCCAATGGCGCGAATATGAGGTCATGATGCAACAGCAACATTATCGGGATCACCGAAAAATTGACCCGTCACGGGGTCAGGAACTGGCCGATGGCACCGCCAATGATATGGACAGGCTGGAAATTGGCCCAACGATCTTAGCCTATGATGAATGGCAAGCGGCCGGTCTTGAACTGCCGCATTTGCCGTCACTGCGTGCCTATAGATTAAACCGATTGGTAACTGCGGTTCAGGCACGGGACCTTGGCGGTGTTTTACTCTTTGACCCGATGAATATTCGCTATGCCACCGATAGCACCAATATGCAGCTGTGGAACACGCATAACCCGTTTCGTGCTGTGCTGATTTGCGCCGATGGATATATGGTGATCTGGGATTATAAGAACGCCATGTTTTTGTCAGAATTCAACCCATTGGTGCGCGAACAGCGTTCTGGTGCTGATTTGTTTTATTTTGATCGGGGCGACAAGGTGGATGTAGCGGCCGATGTGTTTTCGAATGAGGTGCGGCTTCTTCTGCAGGACCATGGCGGCGGGGTCATGCGTCTGGCGGTAGATAAGATCATGCTACATGGGTTGCGGGCGCTTGAAGCCCAAGGTTTTGAGGTGGTCCCCGGCGAAGAATTGACCGAAAAAGCGCGTTCGATAAAAGGGCCGGACGAAATCAAGGCGATGCGCTGTGCCAGCCTGGCTTGTGAAAACGCCGTGTCTGAAATGGAATCGCGGTCGCGGGCTTTGGTGCCTGAGGGCCATATGAGCGAGGATGATATCTGGGCCATTTTGCATGCGGAAAATATCCGGCGCGGCGGTGAATGGATCGAAACACGATTGTTGGCTTCTGGCCAACGTACCAACCCATGGTTTCAAGAATGTGGGCCACGCCTTGTGCAGAACAATGAAATCGTTGCCTTCGATACGGATTTGATTGGTAGCTATGGCATTTGCGTTGATATTTCCCGCACCTGGTGGATTGGTGATGAAAAGCCAAGAGACGATATGGTGTACGCCATGCAGCATGCTTATGAACATATCCAGACCAATATGGATATGCTATGTGCCGGCGTTTCTCTGCACGATTTGACAATGAATGGCCACAAGCTTGATCGCCAATTTCATAAACTCAAATATGGGTGCATGATGCATGGTGTCGGATTATGTGACGAATGGCCGCTTGTTGCCTATCCAGATCAATATGTCGAAGGCGCATTTGATTATGCACTAGAAGCGGGGATGGTTTTGTGTGTCGAGGCATTGGTCAGCCCTGAAGGTGGCGATTTTTCTATCAAGCTTGAGGATCAGGTTTTGGTTACAGAAACCGGCTATGAAAACCTCACCAACTATCCATTTGATCCGGCTTTGATGGGTGAGGCGTAATTTTTTTTGCAGCAAACACGACTGTCAATTTACGGCTTGAGCAAGGCGAGAAGCTGTTTTTGATTTGCCGTGATATTGGCAATCGTGACCTGGTCCATTTCCGTCATAAAGGCTGTCATTGCGCGGGTTAATAGTTGGTTTAACTTTCACCCGGTGATCAAAGGCCAGCTATTGGTTTTACTGTTGAAACATTCGACTAGTTCCAATGAGTCCTCGGTTTTGCTGATGACCGCCCCGACAGTGATTTTATCGGCTACACCGCCTATGGCCGTTGGTTTTTAAAGGCGAAACCTTCAGGCGAAGGCTATCATTGATGCTGAAAACACGCATAAAGCAAATATTGTGGTTTGCCGGCTTGTGGGCTTTTGGTGTGCTGAGCCTTGCCACTATCGGCTTGGTGATCAAATCTGTTTTGTGACCGAAAAGCAAAGCGCAGATTGGGCGGCCCTAACGCGGCCAAGATGTAAGGTCACTTATTTCCAAAATGAAACATCAGCGGTGCAAGGGCGATAGAAAGCCGCGTTATTTTGTGTCATGCTGTGCCTCGTTGTCGCAAAATTTTTATTGCAAGCTGAGGTCTGCAAATGATTCCCACGCGCGTAAACACAGTTGTGGTCGGTGCTGGTCAGGCGGGTTTGGCGATGAGCGCCCATTTGCGCGACCATCAGATTGATCATGTGGTCCTCGAGCGAGACAGCATCGCCGAGAGATGGCGCAACGCCCGCTGGGATAGTCTGGTGATGAACGGTCCGGCTTGGCATGACCGGTTTCCCGCCCGCCACTTTGATAG
>CAJWSS010000151.1:0-3662 GCA_913045915.1 uncultured Alphaproteobacteria bacterium
CAGGCAGATCAGGTTGCCGCGGCGTTGGCTGATTTGCCGGTGCAGCTGTTATTCAACGCGGATTTTGCCGCTGGGCAGGGTCATTCAGTGGCGGCTGGTGTCGGCGGGCTGGATAGCGGGGTCACCGATGTGTTGATTGCGCTAGGGGATATGCCGCTGATCTCTGCTGAGATGGTGCAAAATCTTGTGGCGGCGCATCTGGCATGTGTTGATCATCAACGCCGCATCACCTTGCCAAGTTGTGATGGCAAGCGAGGAAACCCGGTAATTTGGGGGGGTGCTTTTTTTCCTGAATTAAAACAGCTACGCGGTGACGCTGGCGGACGGCAGGTGTTGCAAGACCACCTTGCGGCGCATAACCCAGTGGAAATTTCGTCTCCGGCAATTTTTCGTGATATTGACACGCCGGCAGATTTGCAGGCAGTACGCACTGGCACGATCTTATCTGGCACTCTTACGCCCGGTCAAAACTCGGCATGATAATCCCGCCGATCAGAGGTTTTGATACATGATGCGCCAGCATCAGCGATAAAATAAATCCTGACAATACGCTGGTGGCGATGCCAAACCACACACCGATCACGCCAAATTCAAAAACAAACACGTAAAGATAGCTGAAAAACGCTACACCAAAGGCTTGACGATAAATGCCAATGACCAGCGTCCACACCGGTTTTTTCAGTGCTTGCAGAAATGAATTGATGGCAAACAGCATCATATAGATTGGCAAAATAAAGCCATCAACGCGTAAATAGCTGACGCCAATGTCAATGACGGCTGGGTCTGGGGTGAAACTGCGCATCAAAAGCGGCGCGGCGAAATATAAAATTGGGCACGCGACAAGCATAAAGATCCAGCCAAATTTCCAACATGTGAACAAGGATTGGCGGACACGTTTGGCTTCACCAGCACCGTAATTTTGTGATGCGATTGGAAGTAATGCGCCAGTCAAGCCAAACACCGGCAGTAAGAATAACTGCTCAACGCGTAATGCCACACCATAGGCGGCGACGGCTGACGGGCCAAATTCTTTCAAATAGATTTGCACGATAAATCCGGCTGTGAACATGACAAGCATGGTAAAAGTGGTTGGCAGAAGCTGGGCAAAAATCACTCTATAGAGGTGAAGATCAGGCAAAAAGGCGCGCAAATTTCGACTGGCGCACAACCCTGATCGCCATAGTTGGAAACCGATATAGATCATCACCCCGGTTTGGCTGATCACCGTTGCAGTGGCGATGCCATTAAACCCCAGCCCGTCAAACATGCCGGGGATGCCAAACACCAAGATCGGATTTAATCCTAGATTGGCAAAAAAAGCGCCAATTAATGCCCGCTGCATGGATACGGTATCGCCGGTAGCCTGCAAAATGCCATTCAGCCCATATGCCATAACAAAACTAGGCAGGCTAAGGATCAGCACCATCATATAGCGCAATCCGGCATCACGATAAGCACCCTCAGTCGAGATCAAATTTAACAAAGCAGGGGCAAAGAGATAGGCGCACAAAACCAGCAAAAGCGCGCTCAAACTGGCAAAGCCAACGCCTTGCCGGGCGACAGTGCTGGCTTGGCTGTGATCTTTACCGCCAATAGCGTTGCCGACTAATGCGGTCATCGCCGCGCCAAGGCCAAATCCAACCGTGACAAAAATGAAAAAGGCCTGAAAGGAGATCGCCAACCCAGCCTGTGCGTCGGTGCCGATAAGCCCAGCAAAAAACACATCGACAACATTATATAATGTGCTGAATACCATGCCGATTGCCGCTGGTACCGCCAAGGTTCGAAAATGCGCCGACAGCGGGCCAGTGGTCAAATCATGGCTATGTTTCATCTGCACTCTTTCATTGATGCCAAAGCCCGATCAACCAGCGGCTTATTGGCCAGCTTCGGCCAGCCGATATAGACCACCATCTGCTTCGTCACTCAATAATAAAATCGCCCCATCTGGTGCAACAGCCACATCACGAACGCGGCCAATAGACCCATCTAAAATGACCAGTTCGTCCTGTGGCACGCCAGCGGATAAACGCACAAGATAAAGACGTTTAAATTTTAATGAGCCGACCAAAAGATGCCCGTTGAAGCGCGGAAACATCGCCCCTTTGTAAAAGGCCATGCCAGATGGGGCGATTGATGGTGTCCAGACCCATGCCGGGTCGGCAAACCCCGGGGCGCTGGTGCCAATGCCGATGGTGCCGCCAATATATTCCTTGCCATGGCTGACCGTTGGCCATCCATAATTATCGCCGCCAGTAATTACGTTGATTTCATCACCGCCGCGCGGGCCATGTTCATGTGACCATAAGGCGCCGGTGTCCGGATGGATCGCAAGGCCTTGTGGGTTGCGGTGGCCCTTTGACAAAATTTCGGGGGCCCACCCATCTGGTCTGGGGTTTTCATTTGGTATACTGCCATCATGATGCAGTCTGATCATGGCACCAGCATGGATGGCTGGGTCTTGGGCATCATATCGTGCGCCGCGCTCGCCAAGACTGGCATATATATAATCATCATTCAGCACCAGCCGACAACCATAATGAATCGCATTTTCAGACACATTATTGGCCATAAAAATGGTGCGCCGGTCGGTTAGTGAAGTGCCGGCAAGCTGGGCCCGGTCAATCGCTGTCACACTGCCACCTGTCACCGGTTTACTATAACAAAAAAATACAGTGGCTGGGCCGTTATCCAATGTGGCAATGGCAATATCAAGCAGTCCACCCTGACGCCTGACTTCGATATCAGGAAGGCCGGTGATGGGCTGACGGGTCCCATCAGCAAGGTTGATTTTATAGAGTTTACCGCTTCGTTCAGTGACCAAAACGGTTGAGTCATCCAGAAAATCCATGCCCCAAGGATGCGCAAGCGGGGCGCCAATGCGTTCGATCAGCGGAGCGGCTATGGCAGAGTTCATCAAACCGCAAAGACCGGCAATCAGCAAGGCATAGATAGATGATTTCATTTGTAGCCTCTTTGCATTGCATGAAAGGGGGGCATGTTCATGCGCTTTTGGTTATGGTCTGATCGACCGGCTCTTGCGTGTCTCAATCTTATGTATGTTGTTTGCGCGGTGAAACAAGCATCAGCCCGAACAGCATAGTTACCAAGGATGCCCACACCCAAATCGAATGGGTTTCACCAAAAATTGCGATGCCCCAAAAAACGCCAGCAAGAGTCACAACATATCCAACTTGACTGGCAAAAAGCGGCCCGGCAACAGCAATACAGGCAACAAAGGCGGAATAGGCGGTAGCATTGATTACCGCCAACGTCACAATCGATGCTGTGATCAAGCCGTTGGTGACATCCAGCATAAACATATTATTTGTGGCGATTCCAACTGGTGCCAAAATAATGGCAGAAAACAGGCTGGTGCCGCAAGCCAGCCTGATCGCCCCGATATCATCAGTGCCACGTTTGGCTAGGTAAATATTTTCTATGGCGTAACAAAGTGAACTGAAACATGCGAGCAACACCCAGATCAAAGAGGCGCTTTCCGGCAGGCTGTTTTTTGGGACCACAAGTAAAAATATCGATACAGTGCCAAGCATGATGCCGGTCAGTCTGGTGGCTGAAAATATTTCGGACCGCATCAGTAGGGCCAATCCATAGGTCAAAATGGGCACCAGCGTTACGGTGATGGCCAGAACGCCGGCCGG
>CAJWSS010000152.1:0-3476 GCA_913045915.1 uncultured Alphaproteobacteria bacterium
TCGATCCAGACGGTTCAGTCACGGGCAAATTCGCCCCTATAGCCGCCGCCATTGGCTCTTCAATCAAAAATACCCGTCGCGCACCGGCGGCCTCAGCTGATTCTTGGATGGCACGACGTTCAACCGCCGTTGACCCAGATGGCACGCAGATAATCACCTGCGGGCTGGCAAACGACATCCGTCCATTCACCTTGCGAATGAAGTGCTTGATCATTTCTTCAGCAACTTCAAAATCTGCAATGACACCATCAGCCATTGGTCGGATTGCACGGATATTTCCGGGTGTTTTACCAAGCATCACCTTGGCCTCTTCCCCGACAGCCAGAACCTGTGATTTGCCGCGTACCTCAGCTATGGCCACGACTGATGGCTCGTCTAAAACGATGCCACGGCCCTTGACATAGACAAGCGTGTTGGCTGTACCTAAATCAATACCAATATCAGCAGAAAAAAGCCCAAAAATTGCGCCAAACATATATGTCTCCGGTATGTCACGCTGCCCGCCGCAGCGTTATCGATGCAATTGCAACCTGCTTTGCAGGCCGTTCACAAAAAGAGTGATCACAAAGCGCCATCGGCACTTTGAAACCTAAATATATGTTTAAAGGAAGATTTTGGCAAAATCTAGTTCTTTGCCTTATCAACCAGACGGTTTGCACCAATCCATGGCATCATGCCGCGTAGCTGTTCACCAACCTGCTCAATTGAGTGTTCAGCATTCCGCCGACGCGTAGCTTTAAAGCTTGTCTGATGCACGCGGTTTTCAAGCATCCAGTCACGCGTAAAGCGCCCAGACTGAATATCTTCAAGAACACGCTTCATTTCCGCCTTGGTTTCGGATGTAATAATCCGTGGGCCAGTCACATATTCACCATATTCAGCGGTGTTTGAAATTGAATAATTCATGTTGGCAATGCCGCCTTCATAAATCAAATCAACGATGAGCTTCACCTCGTGCAAGCATTCAAAATAGGCCATCTCAGGGGCGTAACCAGCCTCGACCAATGTTTCAAACCCGGCCTTGATCAACTCGCACAAGCCGCCGCATAGAACAGCCTGTTCACCAAACAGATCAGTTTCACATTCTTCTTTGAATGTTGTTTCGATGATGCCAGACCGACCACCACCAACAGCAGACGCATAGGACAACCCAATTTCATGCGCATTGCCTGAATGGTCCTGATGCACCGCAATCAAGCACGGCACGCCGCCGCCTTTTACATATTCAGACCGCACTGTATGGCCGGGCCCTTTTGGCGCAATCATAAACACGTCAATATCGTTACGCGGCTCAATCAGATTGAAGTGAACATTCAGACCATGGGCAAAGGCAATCGCCGCACCGGGACGAATATTTTCAGCGATTTCGTCATTGTAAATATCGGCCTGCAATTCATCAGGCGTCAGCATCATGATAACATCGCCCCATTTGGCCGCTTCGGCAACATCCATGACCTGAAAGCCAGCGTCTTTAGCTTTGGCACGACTGCTTGAGTCTGCCCGCAAGGCAACCGCTACTTCGGCAACGCCGCTATCTTTTAAATTTGCTGCATGGGCATGACCCTGGCTACCATATCCAACAATGACAACCTTCTTCTTTTTGATAAGCCCGACGTCAGCATCCCGATCATAATAGACACGCATTGAAAATTTTCTCCTCTTGTTCAAACAGCAAGCCGACGACGCACGATCCACGACCCAAAAGCCTGCAAATTTATCAAATAAAAATCTTGTCTGCCGTTCATACGGCAAAACCTACCCCAGACGCAAACATCTATTGGTTAAAAGCGCGTTATTTCGCGGATAAATCGATACGGTTGCCCCGTGATATTGCCGAAACACCTGTTCTAGAAATTTCAACGTCACCAAGTGACTGCATCAGATCAATAAAGGCCGCCACCTTGGACGAGGTGCCAGTGATCTCAAAAACAAAGCTTTCAAGGGTGCTATCCAATGTGCGCGCCCGGAATGTATCAGCGATGCGTAACGCCTCAATCCGGTCATCACCACTATTTATGATTTTGACAAGCGCCAGTTCGCGTTCGATTGACGCGCCCATTTCGGTGAGATCGCATACTGAATGAATTGGCACCAGCCGCGCCAGTTGCGATTTGATTTGCTCGATCACCATCGGGGTGCCAGACGTGACAATTGAGATGCGTGACAGATGTTTTTTGGTGTCAACCTCGGCCACGGTTAGGCTCTCGATATTATACCCACGGCCAGAAAACAAGCCAATCACCCGCGCCAGAACACCCGGTTCATTATCAACAAGAACCGAGATGATATGGCGTTCGATTGCGTCACTGTTAGTCATATTAGGGGCTCCATTATGGGCTTGGCTTACACCAAAACCATGCCTTCTTCTGAAATTGGTTTTTCTGATTGATCTTCTGGCCCCATCAACATCTCGTTATGCGCAGCGCCTGATGGGATCATCGGAAAGCAGTTTTCTTCTTTGGCCACCCGAATATCGGCAATCACTGGCCCCGGTGCGGCCAGCATTTCATTAATCACATCATCCAGATCGCCCACTTTTTCTGCCATCAGCCCGGTCATACCAAATGTATCGGCAAGCTTGGTAAAATCGGGCAGAGATGCGCTATATGATTCAGAATAGCGCCCGCCATGGATCAATTCCTGCCATTGGCGTACCATGCCCATCCATTCATTATTGATGATGAACATTTTCACCGGCAAATTATATTGCGCCAAGGTGGATAGCTCCTGCATATTCATCATGAATGAGGCTTCGCCGGCGATATCAATCACCAGCGCATCAGGATGGGCCACCTGAACACCCAAGGCCGATGGCAATCCATACCCCATGGTGCCAAGCCCCCCAGAGGTCATCCACCGGTTCGGCTGTTCAAAACCAAAATATTGCGCGGCCCACATTTGATGCTGGCCAACCTCGGTGGTGACATACACATCATGTTTGGCAGTCAGTTCGCATAACCGTTTGATGGCATGTTGCGGCTTGATAATGTCACCAGACTGGTCAAAGGCTAGACAATCACGTTTCTGCCAGCCCTTGATCATGCCCCACCATTTTTCCAAAGATGGTTTATGCGGAACAAAAGACTGGCGCTTCATTTCGTCAATCAGCATTTCAAGAATGGTCGTAGCATCGCCAATAATGGCCAGATCCACCGCCACATTTTTATTGACTGATGACGGGTCAATATCGCAATGGATTTTGGTCGATTTTGGCGAAAAACCGCTGATCCGACCGGTGACACGGTCATCAAAGCGCGCACCGATATTCAGCATCACATCACAGCCATGCATCGCCATATTCGCTTCGTAGGTGCCATGCATGCCGAGCATGCCCAAAAAATTGCCGTGCGATGCTGGCAACGCCCCAAGCCCCATCAGGGTCAGCGTCGTTGGCCAGCCGGTTATTTCCACAAGTTGTTGTAACAATGCCGACGCCCGCGGCCCGGAATTAACGATACCGCCGCCGCCATAGATCA
>CAJWSS010000153.1:0-3455 GCA_913045915.1 uncultured Alphaproteobacteria bacterium
TCAAAAACCGTTGAAATCAACAGAGCAAATACTGGGAATATAACCGTTGCGTAGCCCGCGCGGCTTGGACCAATACGACCGATCAGCGACAAATAGGCGGCGAATGTCATCACCGATGACACAAGTGCCAACCACACAAGCCCAAGCACATATTTGGCGGTCGGTTCTATGGTAAATTCATGATTGCTGATGAACGAAAACAAAGCCAGGTAGCAAGCGCCATAGAGCATGCCCCAGCTTGCCGAGGCAAATACCGGGATGCCGCGCTTTTGACATGCCGCCGAGACCATATTGCCCGTGCAGAAAAACAAAGTGCCGATTAAACACAAGGCCAGACTGGTCAATGCTGTATTTGACAATTGCAATTCCGGCCAAAACAAACAGACAACACCAGTCAGCCCAACCATGGCGGCAAGCAGATGTGCAATCCGCGGCCGCGACCGCCCTAAAACTGCTGTCATGAGTACATTTACCAGTGATGCTGATGAAAACACCACGGCCAATAAACCCGATGCGACCCCCTTTCCACCATGATAAAAAAAGGCGAAATTTGTTGAAAAAATACACAGCCCCAACAGCGCCAACCGCAAATGCGTGCGCCAGTGAAACATCAGCGATTGCCGCAGATAGATGCTAATGACGAACATCACCGTTGCGGCGATCACGAACCGCCAGAGCAATGACACCTCGGGGGCGACAACACCAAGTTGCCATTTTAGCGGTAGCCAGCTTGTCGACCAGCCAAACACCACCATGCTGTACAGCAACAGTTCAAATGGTTTCATCACTGTTCCAACATACGATGCCAAATAAAGGCAATTACTTGTCCGACGGGGTAGATTTTTGCGATATCATCCAGTCATTCGGGTCAATATTCAAAAACGCCTCGACCGCGGCGGTGGCGATGACTGAACATGTGTTATTGTCAGCGTCAACAACATTCAACCCACCTTTGACAGCGTGCACTTCAGCTTTGCCACGCGGCAATTTTTGCGCGACGGTTGCGGTATCAACCTGGTCCGGGTGTTGCACAGCAATTGTGACCTTCACCTGCATATCAGCGTGATCGAAGCCAAGCGAACGAAATAAAATGAGCGAACTATGACGGATGGCATCTTCAACCGCCCGGCATGCCGCCTTGGTGTAATCTTCGCCATACAGATCATTGCCCATGCCCATCTCTAGGATAATGCGCTTCATGATGCCGCTCCTGTTGTGGCTTCCATGTCAAAATAAACAACAACCGCCGCGTTCGCGATTATGGTACGGCCCTTGCCATCTGGCTTGGCTATATCCAGACCGCCCTCAACAACGTGAACAGATGTATTGCCATAGGGAAAGATCGCCGCAACTTGGCCAACATCCACCTCATCTGGTCGTTGCACGCCGATTTCAACCTCTATCAACATATCTGTCTTTTCAAAGCCAAAAGCCTCGGCAAGACTCAAGGAATTGTGCCACAACGCGTCTTCCACGGCGCGGCACGCCGCCTTGGTGTAATCATGCCGGCGTAGCGATGTCCCCATGCCAAGCTCTAATGCGATACGGGTCTTTGCCATTAAGTCACCTGTAAAAATCTTGTGTAAAATTGTAAAGATCAGCCCGTGGCGGCAGGCCACATATCTCATGTAGCGCCTTGGCACCCGGATCGCCAACTATTTTGTTGAATGGCACATAACAAAACACTAATTTAGCGTTCTGTTTAAGGAGCTTAATTATGTCCGTTTCACCCCCATTTCACCTCGCCTTTGCTGTCACCGATATTGAGGCAACACGCGCATTTTATGTCGAAAAACTCGGTTGCAAAGTTGGCCGTTCAGCTGAACGCTGGATCGATTTTGATTTTTTTGGACATCAGGTCAGCGCGCATCTTGTTGATGGTGCATTAAGCCCGGCCGAAACCAATCCGGTCGATGGTGAAAAAGTCCCATCACGCCATTTTGGTGCGATTCTGGACTGGGATGAATGGCACGCGATGAAAGACCGGCTTGAAGCTGACGGCACCGATTTTATTATCCCGCCAACAACACGGTTTGCCGGCGAAGTTGGAGAACAGGCGACCATGTTTTTTCGCGACCCATCAGGAAATGCACTCGAATTCAAAACATTCCGCGATAAATCAATGATATTCGCGCACTAATCATCACCGCGAATAATCACCTGTTATGCCATTTAGCTAGCCAATGCCGCACGCTGTCTGCACATCCCTGCTCCAGCCAACATAGCTGGTATCATTATGAAAAATTACTGGCCGTTTGATGAGGGACGGGTGCTGTGCCAATAGCGTTTCTGGCGGCAACAACCGATCCGAATCGGGAAGATTGCGCCATGTTGTTGACTTACGATTTAACACAATTTGTTCACCATGACGGGCCAACAAATCGGCAATTTGTGACGGGTCTAGTGGTTCTGTCCGGATATCAAAAAAATCAATGTCATGCCCGGCGGCACGCAATTGCGACAAGGCTTTTTTGCAACTGTCACAATTTTTCAATCCATATAGTTTCATAATATGTCATCCGATCACTTTTTGCATGCACTACGCCAACAGCGCCTCACTTGTTTGCCAGACCGTTTTAAAAAATGCTAGTCATGAGACATGAATCACGCTGATCAAGCCAGCTGGCATTTATTATGCTCCGCAAAGTGATGTATGCCGCGCTTGAGCGCAAGCTGAAGCGTGCCTATAAGGACCGGCTTGCCGCCCTTGGACCCGCACCAAAAGGTGTGTTTTGGCGCAATCAGTCAACGCAAATTGCCCGATTTGACGCCTTGCTTGATCTTGTCACCACCGTGACGCCGGCGGCGAACCCGTCTATAGCCGATATTGGATGCGGTTATGGGGCGATGCTCGAATTTCTGCAAAAGACCCCGCGCTATCAGCGCTTTCATTATATTGGCGTTGATATAAACCGGGCCATGATCAACAGTTGTAAACAGCGTTTTCCTGCACAAAAACAACTATTCTTTGTTGGCAAGCAGCCCCCATTACCAGTTGATTTTTGTGTATTCTCCGGCACGTTTAATCTCTGCCACACAATGGATACATCGCTTTGGCATGACTATATTTTTGCCAATCTTCAATCTTGCTGGCAACGTAGCCGATATGGTCTGGTGCTGAACCTGCTGTGTGCCCCGCAGACGCAAATCAAAAACCAGATCTTTTACGCCGAGCGCCAGACATTTATCGCCAATGCCAGCCGGGTTTTCGGACCAACCCACGCACGCTCAACACCGCATGTAACCGGTGATGTTACCTTTTTGATTGCAAAATCATAACTGCGCGTACAGCAAAAAATCTATAGGCCAGCAACCTTCCTCAACGCCGCATTAATCCTTGTTTGCCAGCCACGCCCCTCGCTTTTGAAATGTGTGATGACATCTGGATCAAGAAGAGTCGATATCCGCTGTTTGCGCAATTCACTGGGTAATTTTGGCCGCCCACGACTGGCTTT
>CAJWSS010000154.1:0-3394 GCA_913045915.1 uncultured Alphaproteobacteria bacterium
TGCCAGCGTCATCCACGCGCATAAAAAAGAAGGGTATGCCGCGCATATGGGGGGCGTTAAGAGTTGTGAGCCGGTGACAAACCTGTTCGAGTGACGTATCGAAACGGCGCGCCAACAAATCAAGATCATAACGCAAATTTTTAGCTGACTCGAGAAAAGCATCATATGGCATCATAACGGCCCCGGCAAAATAAGCGGCCAAGGTTACTTTGAGCAAAGATACTGTTTGCTGATCTTCATTGCCTAGTGTCTTACAAATATCATCAAGCTTGTCTTGCTGGCTAAGCAATGCATATTGTACAAGCAGATGGAATTGGCGTTGTGGCCGCCTTAGCGCTTCGCTAAGCAAAATTTCCCGGCGGTGCTGATCGTAACGCCGCAGTTGGTTATGCATCACTTTGACTGGCAACACCCGCACGCGAAGACCAGCGGTGTTGCTGATATGGTTGGCAATATTGGCTAGAGGATTTTCCATAGCAGCTTTTTCACCGCTATTGCCCTGAAATAGAATGCCGGCTTTATCGCAGAGGTTTTTAGCCGCTTCTTCAAGAGCCGCAAAGTAATTATTCTGCGATTGCAGAAAATCACGCACATATTCAACCGGGCTGTTGACCTTGGTTAAAATTCGCCCATCAGCGGATGTGACTTCGATTTCATCTCGCACTTTACGATAGGCTTGAAACAAGGTGTAGATCGCCCGGGCCGCGCCTGGGGCGGCAGTGATCATATCTTGAATTTCCCGCCGCGGTACACGTTCTTCAGCAAGCAAAGGATCGGCAAAAATTTCAGTGATAGAAGTGTTTAATGCGGCGCTGTCATCCTCAGCAAATTCTTTCAGGTCAATATCAAAGCTGTTGCCAAGGCGAAGCAATAGGGCAACGGTAAGGGGGCGCTGATTATGTTCGAGGAGGTTTAGATAAGACGGGCTGATATCCAGTATTTCTGACATCGCGGTTTGCGAAAGTTCCATGGATTGGCGTAGCCGTCTTAATTTATGGCCAACTAAAACTTTTTCCTGCATGTTTACCACTCCTTATTGCCAAACGGTGCAGTAAAATGTATCTGGACGCCACTTTATAATAATACAATATGCCAGCTAAATGCTTTTGTAAAATGAAAATGTAAAAAATTTACAATTTTCATATTTTCTCTTTTTTCCTCGCTTTGATTACTTAATTACAAGATCTTTGAAATGTTTCTACGAAATCGGGAGTGGAAGAGCCGTAAGTTACTCTGACTTTCTAATTTTGGATCACAGACTGTGACGCGCACTAAGGGCGCGTTGATAAATTTTTAGGAGATAGCCATATGAAGATGCTGATCTTAGGTGCATCCTATGGGTCGTTATTGTCAACTAAATTGCTGATGGCAGGGCATGATGTCACATTAATCTGCCGGTCTGCCTCGGCGGCATTGATCAATAGTGAAGGCACTGAGGTACGGATCAAGCTACGTGACGAAGATACGCACCGTGCCATTCGCTCAGCTGACCTGCCGGGGACATTAAATGCGGTCACGCCGGAACAGGCACGCCCGGAAGATTATGACATGATTGCGCTGGCGATGCAGGAGCCGCAATATTCTGCGCCGGCTGTGCGCGGGCTAATGACCCGCATTGCGGCAAGCCGCAAGCCGTGTTTGTCGATCATGAACATGCCGCCTTTGCCATTTTTGCGGCGTATCGAATCGCTCAAGGATGTTGATCTTGACAGCGCCTATGATGATGCGTCTGTCTGGCGCGATTTTGAACCGGGGCTGATGTCCTTGTGTAGCCCGGACCCACAGGCATTCCGCCCGCCCGAGGAAGGCACCAATATTTTGCATGTTGGCCTGCCGACCAATTTCAAAGCGGCGGTGTTTGCTGATCCGGTGCATACAGATATGTTGCACCGCCTTGCAGATGATATTGCGGCGGTAACCATTGACGGCAAGGATGTGCCAGTAAAATTACGTGTGCATGATAGCTTGTTTGTGCCAATGGCAAAATGGAGCATGCTACTGACGGGTAATTATCGCTGTGTTGAGGCTGATGGTGTTCGGGCGATTCGCGATGCTGTTCATGGTGACCTAGACGCTTCAACCAAAATGTATGCATGGGTGGATGCGCTGGCCCGCCAGCTTGGGGCTGATCCAGCTGATCAGGTGCCTTTTGAAAAATATGCTAATGCGGCAACGGGCTTGTTAAAGCCATCGTCGGCCGCACGGGCGATTGATTCTGGGGTTGACCGTATTGAACGTGTTGACCGTCTTGTGCAGATGATTGGTCGGGGGCTTGGGCTGTACAATGAACAGCTTGACGAGATTGTAGCGATTGTTGATGCCCGATTGGCAACAAATGCAAATTTTAAAAAGGTGGCTAATGTCGGCTAGCTGTTGGTGAGGGGGAGACAACAACAGCCTTATCCAGCATCTTTTTAGTCATTATTGGCGTAAAACCGAATTTCCAAACAAAAAAACGGCGGTGAAGACTCACCGCCGTTTTTCGTTGGAGGAAACCCAATTTAGCTGTTGAGCAGAGATACCAATGTGTCGCCGAGTTTGGCTGGCGATGGTGATACCCGCACACCGGCGGCTTCAAGTGCAGCGATTTTATCATCTGCACCGCCTTTACCGCCTGAAATAACCGCACCAGCATGGCCCATTGTACGCCCTGGTGGTGATGTCCGTCCGGCAATAAAGCCAACGGTTGGTTTTGACCGGCCCTTTTTTGCCTCATCAATCAGGAATTGTGCGGCGTCTTCTTCGGCTGACCCGCCAATTTCACCAATCATAATGATGGCTTCGGTTGCATCATCAGCCAAAAACAGTTCCAAAACATCGATAAATTCGGTGCCCTTTACCGGGTCGCCGCCAATACCGACAGCAGAGCTTTGACCAAGCCCAGCCATGGATGTCTGGTAAACAGCTTCATAGGTCAAAGTGCCTGAGCGTGACAGAACGCCAACTGACCCTTTTCTGAAAATACTAGCTGGCATGATGCCAATTTTACATTCATTTGGCGTCATTAGCCCCGGGCAGTTGGGCCCGATAAGACGAGAATTTGATGCATTCAGCTTTTCTTTGACGCGCACCATGTCAAGTACCGGCACACCTTCGGTAATACAGGTGATCAACTCGATACCTGCATCGATCGCTTCTTCAATGGCCGACGCCGCACCAGCAGGCGGCACGTAGATCACTGACGCATTGGCGCCGGTGGCGTCTTTTGCTTCTGCGACCGAGCTAAAGAGTGGCAAGGTCTGGCCAGTTGAACTGGTCCAATGCTGGCCACCTTTTTTCGGGTGCGTGCCAGCGACCATCTGCGTACCGTGATAGGCCAAGGCTTGTTCAGTGTGAAAAGTGCCGGTTTTGCCGGTTAGGCCTTGGGTGATAATTTTGGTATCCTTGTTGATCA
>CAJWSS010000155.1:0-3392 GCA_913045915.1 uncultured Alphaproteobacteria bacterium
GGCTGACCAAGCATGGCCGCTTCAGCTTCGATGCCGCCAACGCCCCATCCAAGAACCGCCAATCCATTGACCATGGTGGTGTGGCTGTCTGTACCAACAACCGAGTCAGGATAAGCGTAAGACACACCATCTTCATCGCGTGTCCAGATGGTTTGTGCCAGATATTCCAAATTCACCTGATGGCAAATACCAGTCCCAGGCGGCACCACACGGAAATTGTCAAAGGCTGATGCCCCCCACCGCAAAAATTCATAGCGTTCCTGATTACGGGCAAATTCCAACGCCACGTTTTTTGCCGCGGCATCGGCACCTCCGGCATGGTCAACCATAACCGAATGGTCAATCACCAGATCCACCGGTGACAGCGGATTGATTCTTTCTGGATTGCCCCCAATTGATTGCATGGCATCACGCATGGCGGCCAAATCGACCACCGCTGGCACACCGGTAAAATCCTGCAATAGAATGCGTGACGGGCGGAACGCAATTTCACTTTGATGACCGCTGTCTGCCCAGTTGGCCAGTGCCTCAATATCGCCGGTTGTGACCGATGAGCCATCCTGATTACGCAACAGATTTTCTAGCAATACTTTGAGAGAAAATGGCAGTTTTTCCAGCGCCGGATAGGTCTTGGCAAGTTCCGCCAACGAATAATAATGGTAGGTTTTGCCAGCGGCTTCAAGGCTTGCACAGCATGCGTCGCGCAATGTCTCGGACATAGCGATCTCCCTTCGATCATTCAGTAGATGTGAAACGGCCAACTCGAGGGGCGCCTCCAAGCGGTCACCCTCAATATAGATAATCATCTGGCGTTTTTCCAGAGGGTAATTACCGGTTTGCCGCAAAACCGTCATAAAAACACCATGGTCAGTGATCAAAGACACTGGACCATCTGCAGGTTGCACGGGTAAACAGAACAGTATGAACAGATCAGATTTGCAGGCGGCAATATGACGCCGCACCAAAACAACCGGCAACCGGTGCCCGTAACTGACACGGCGGCTATATGCCTGCAGATTGACGCATTAACCGTGTTGCGCGGTCAGCGTTTGGTGATTGACCAACTGACCCATCAGCAAAAGCACGGTGAATTGTGTATTTTAACCGGGGCAAATGGGGCTGGAAAATCAACATTGTTGCGCAGCATTGCCGGGCGACTGCCAGCCGAGTCTGGCCATATCGCGTGTCATTTACCACGGATTTATATTGGTCATGCTGATGGGCTTGCCGGGGCCATCAGTGGCCGGAAAAATCTGCAAAGCTGGGCGGCTGTCAATGACATCACGGTGCAGGGCGCTGATATTGAACAGGCACTGGCCGGTTTTGATGCGACCGGGTTTGCCGATATGCCGGTGCAATTATTGTCACGCGGCCAGCGCCGCCGGCTGGCCCTTGCGCGCCTTTTGCTGGCACCATCCCCCAGCATATGGCTACTTGACGAACCACATACTGGTCTGGACCGGGATAGTCAGATACGACTTGAAACAGCTATAAACGCCCATCTTGAGGCGGGCGGTGCCGTGCTTGCCGCAACTCATATCGACATGACGGCATCTGCGACAACGATTCATCTGGTACTAGGTCTAGCATGATGCGACCATTCACTGCGCAAATCAGCCGTGATCTGGATATTGCTTGGCAAAACCGACAGGACGTTGTCGTGATGCTGGGGTTTTTCATCATCATTATCGCTTTATTTCCGCTGGCCATTGGGCCGCAATCGGCGATGCTTCAAAGCCTTAGCATTCCGATAATCTGGATTGCCGCCTTACTATCCAGCCTGACCGGATTTGATCGGTTGTTTGCCCAAGATGTGCGCGATGGCTGGCTTGACCAAATCAGCTTGAGCGCACTTGGCCTCGGCTGGTACGCCGTGGCCAAAGCCGTGGCACATTGGCTCACCGCCAGTTTGCCGCTGTTGATGATCACACCCATTTTGGCACTGATGCTGAACATTGCCCCCGCTAGATTACCAGCGTTGATGGTCGCATTACTGGTCGGTAGCATGGGGCTGACCTTGCTTGGCGTTATTGGTGCGGCATTGGCAGAAGGCGCCCGCCGCAGTAGTGCATTGATCGCTATTTTGGTGTTGCCATTGGCGGTACCGGTGCTGATTTTTGGTGCGCTGGCCGCCGCCACGGATGATGGCATCATCAGCCCGCATCTGATGCTGTTAGGTGCGATGTTGGCTCTGCTCTTGGCAATGGCCCCGCTGGTCGCCGCAACAGCGCTAAAAATTGGTGAAACGGAAAGCGGTATTTAGATGACTATTTTTGGTCAAAATGCATCTCTGTTTGGCCAGCGGTGCTTTTCTCGTTTGGCAAAACCCGCTATAGCTGGTGGCCATGTTTGATTATCTCGCCAATCCGTCACGATTTACCCGACTGTCTGACCGTTTGTTTATGCCGATCAGCATCATCACTGTGATTTGTCTAGGTGCTGGCTTGTATTTAGGACTGTTTGCATCGCCAGCAGATTATCAGCAAGGCGATACGGTGCGTATTATTTATATTCATGTACCTGCCGCATGGTTGGCTTTGTTTGGTTATGTCGGGCTTGGGCTATGCGGTCTGTTTTATATTGTATGGCGCCATCCTCTGGCAGATATTGCCGCACGCGCCATAGCCCCGGTAGGGGCAGTCTTTGCGCTTTTGACATTGATCACCGGGGCGTTGTGGGGCAAGCCGATGTGGGGGGCATGGTGGGTCTGGGATGCGCGCCTTACATCCATGCTTATTTTGTTCTTTTTCTATCTAGGGGTCATTGCACTGGCGAATGGGTTCGACCGCCCGGAACGTGGCAGCCGGCCAGCCGCCCTGCTTGCCATGGTCGGGGTCATCAATGTGCCCATCGTGAAATTTTCAGTGGATTGGTGGAATACATTGCATCAGCCAGCCAGCATACTTCGTAGCGGTGGGCCAGCCATTGACAGCAGTATGCTGACACCACTGGTTCTCATGCTCATTGGCGCCCATGGATATTTCGTAATTGTTGTTATTCTGCGCATGCGGGCATTGCTGGCAGAGCGACGTCTGGCGGCTATACGCCTGCGCCCCGGGGCCTAGGATGATGATAGATTTTTTCGATATGGGCGGGTATGGCGGTTTTATCTGGCCAAGCTATGCCATCACATTTATCGCGCTTATCTGGCTGTTTCTGGCAAGTTGGCAACGCGCAAAAACCGCCACACGGCATCTTCGAGAGACCGATTCCCACAATAACAATACAGCGTCAAACCAAGATTAATCTGCTGTGCGTCGTCGGCCACCACGACGTCTGCCACCGGCCAAGGCAGGCGCATCTTCATCGGTCAGGATACGCGCCGGCAGGGCCACTGCCGCGGCTAATTTGGCGTAGGGGTCACTCTTATGCGGGATCGCCATGGCTTTGAC
>CAJWSS010000156.1:0-3358 GCA_913045915.1 uncultured Alphaproteobacteria bacterium
CCTCATACCCCCTTATCAAACGGGATCAGCAAACAGCTATGCCCGGCCTGATGCGGCCCTAGCTTTAACACGCCCAGCGCCACCACCCGGTAAAACCCAATCCAGTCAAACCCATCGACCGTATGAAATAATTCGCCGGCAACCACCATGATATCGCCTTTAACGAGGATTTAACCCGATGTCATCCAGATTATGCCGGTCCTGTCTGAGCAATCCATCGAAAAACATGGCGCGATCCTGATCAATTTGATTTTTGATTGTGACCAAGGGTAACGAAAAGCCGCTCCATCTGAATTTCCGATAAAATTTCTGAAAAAACATCTCAACAAAGCATGATTTGCTTACTTTCCAGCTTTTTGTTTTAGATGTAGTCTAGCCGTGCCATTTACCTCATAGACAAGGCTCTGTTTTACTGTGACAGCACCCCCAAAAGCCACGCATAACGTGCCGTTTCATTCGCTCGGCATCAGCCAGATTTTGTCTTATGGATGTTTGTTTTATGCCTTTGCCCAGTTAAAAATACCGCTTGCCGCAAACATTGGTGTCGACCCAAGTGAAATTCTGGCGGCGGTCACTGGCGCCTTGCTTATTCAGGCATTTTTAGCCCCGCTGATTGGTGGTTGGATTGACCGATTTGGCGCATTAGTTGTGATGACGCGCGGCCTGCTGATCGGTGCTTGTGGCATCGCCTTACTGCCAGCGGTGCATGCGCTATGGTGGGTGTGGCTATGTATGGTGCCAATTGGCCTTGGCTTTGCCATGTCGAGCTATGAAACAGCGTTTTCTGCGGCGGTGCAGATGGATGAGGCAAAATCGCGTAAACATATATCCTTTATTACATTTTATGGTGGCGTTGCGAGTTCAGTGATCTGGCTATCTATTGCGCCCTTGCTGGCGTGGTTCGGTTTGGAAGCCACATGTATGGTCTGCGGCATCAGCTTGGTTTTGATGGGGGTGCGCACCCGCCACCTTGACCAAAAAACCGCCGTCATATCATCACAAGAGACCCGCCAAATGGCCCCCTTTCGCTGGGCGCTGATGACGCGCAACGAACGGCGCGCCCTTATCGCGCTGGCATCGGCAAGCGCGCTTGAATATCTGACATTTGCCTCAACCACCTTGTTATGGATCACCTGGTTCACAACACAATTTAATGATGTGGGGCTGGCGGTGATGCTGGCCGCGCTTTATGGCCCGTTCCAAACGGTCGGGCGGCTTTTAGAGATGGCATTTGGCCACAGATTCGATGCGCGGATTACCGGCATGATTGCCTTTATCGGGGTGCCAACCGCCCTGATTTTGGCACAACAAGACGGCTTGGCCTTTGCGGTTGTGGCAATGATGATTTTTGGCATGGGACACGGTATTTTGACCGTGTCCTTTGGCTATGTCACCAACATGTATTTCAGTGCCGATGTCTATGGCCGGGCAAAAGGCTGGATCACCACCCCGCGCGCAGTTGGTACCGCTATCGGCCCCAGTTTGGGCGGTGTTTTATTTGTCATGGGGCCAGATATATTTTTTGCCAGCATGATTGGCATTTCGATCCTGTCAGCCACCTGTTTTGCGGTGTTATTTGCGGCAAAACCGCGTGACATACACACCAGCGCATCCCGCACCTCATGAGGACGCATTATGCATGACACAGTGATCAAACTGCTGGATGAGGTAAAGCAATTATGGATGGCAACTGATAGCCTGAAAGCCTTCACCGATTGGCCTGATGATTTGATCGCCAGCAACAGCGCGCCAAACCCCGCACCAGCCGCAGAAAAAATTACGGCATGGCGCCCACCGGAAAACAGCGAGACATCGCCCCTGGTTCATGCGGTTCAGCAAGCAGCATTTCATGTAAATTGGCAATTTATCTATACCGAAGAAGAAGTTGGCCGGCATTTTCTTGATAATTATGCCTATTTTGAACTGATCGGACCGACCGGACATTTCCGGTCTGACCAATGCTGTGCGTTTATTGGCTATTGGGGGCCGGGTTTATTTTACCCTGCGCATCATCACGCGTCCGAAGAACTCTATTTTGTACTTGCTGGTCACGCGTTATTTGAGTCAGACGGCGACGGCCCAGCCACACTTGGCCCAGCCACACACCGCTTTCATGCTAGCCAACAACCCCATGCGATGACCACGACCGACAGCGCGATTTTGACATTGTTTTATGGCGCGGACCAGATTTAACTGGCTTGTTAGCGCCGATAACTAGGCTAATCGCCCTAATCGTTACGGCCCTGAATATGGGCAATCAACGCGGCGGTTACTTTTTCCGTTGTGGCATCGCCGCCAAGATCAGGGGTATGCAATTCCTGATTGGCTGTGACTGACTCTATCGCCTGCATTAATTGCGCCGCGGCTTCAGCCTCGCCAATATGTTCCAGCAACATGGCCGCACTCCAGAATGTGCCGACCGGGTTGGCAATGCCTTTACCAGTGATATCAAAGGCTGATCCATGGATTGGCTCAAACATTGATGGTGTCGTGCGCTTTGGGTTCAAATTAGCGGTTGGCGCCACCCCGATAGACCCGGACAATGCCGCCGCTAAATCTGACAACACATCGGCATGCAGGTTGGTGGCAACAATCGTATCAAGGCTTTGCGGTTGCATCACCATCCGCACGGTCATCGCATCAACCAGCATTTTATCCCACGTCACATCTGGAAAATCACGCGCCACTTCGCGGGCCACATCATCCCACAGCACCATGCCATGGCGCTGGGCATTTGATTTGGTGACAATAGTCAGCAATTTGCGCGGGCGTGACTGTGCCAGTTCAAAGGCAAAGCGAATGATCCGTTCAACCCCGACGCGGGTAAACACCGCCATATCTGTGGCCACTTCTTGCGGTTGGCCGCGGTGGCTACGCCCCCCTTGCCCGGAATATTCGCCTTCTGAATTTTCTCGGACAATGACCCAATCCAGATCTTTATCGGTGACACCAGCCAGCGGGCTTTTAATGCCGGGCAGGATACGCGTTGGCCGGACATTGGCATATTGATCCAACGGCTGACAAATATTAAGCCGCAACCCCCACAAGGTCAGGTGGTCCGGCACATCAGGTGCGCCGACTGCGCCAAACAAAATAGCATCAAAGCCGATTAGATCTTGCGCGCCATCTGCTGGCATCAAGGCACCTTCGCGCTTGTAGCGGTCGGTACCCCAATCAAAATGTGTGACATCAAACTGAAATGTGCCAGCCCGATCGGCCAGCGCATGCAACGCCCGCAAACCAGCGTCGACAACCTCAACACCAATGCCATCACCCGGAATAGACGCTATCTTGTATGTTTTCATAATATTTTACTTTCTGAATTAAATATCAAATCTAAAACGCCGGTTGCACATAA
>CAJWSS010000157.1:0-3338 GCA_913045915.1 uncultured Alphaproteobacteria bacterium
ACCCAGCATCCATAATGCAAAGTCAAGTTGATCAGTGGGTTCAACAAGGTGCTGTGGAACATTGGAGCCGCCGTGATGATATGGATCAAATATATCAACAGGCATCTATTGTGTGTTTGCCGTCTTATAATGAGGGATTGCCGAAAGTTTTGTTGGAAGCGGCAAGTTGTGCACGGCCGACAGTCGCATTTAATGTTCCGGGCTGCCGCGAAATAGTTCGTGATGGGACTAATGGCTTTTTAGTCAGTTTTGGTGATGAAACAGCTCTTGAAAAAGCAATTGTGACCCTTATCAATGACCAATCACTCTGTGCGAAGATGGGTGCTAAGGGGCGAGAAATTGTTGAGCAAGCATTTTCCAGTGAGATTATCAATGCGCAGACTTTTGCCATTTGGAATGAGGCTCAATAGCGCATGCAAAAACGCTGTTTTGATATTATTTTTGCTTTGATCGTGTCTGTTTTTGCCATTGTGCCGGTTGTTGTGATTTGGCTAATCGTAGCATCAACTTCACAGGGTTCGGCCATTTATTGGTCGCGGCGCGTTGGGCTACAAGGTCAGTTTTTTATGATGCCAAAATTTCGCAGTATGCGGATCGATACGCCAGAGGTCGCCACAGACAAGCTTGGTGACGCCAGCACCTATATCACACCGTTTGGGTCTTTCTTGCGCCGCACCAGCCTCGATGAGTTGCCACAAATATATTCAGTTTTGCGCGGGGATATGAGTATTGTTGGCCCGCGTCCGGCCTTGCATAATCAGCATGAACTCATCGCCAAGCGCGCCGCATTGGGGGTGGACCACTTGCGACCCGGCGTGACCGGGTGGGCACAAATTAATGGACGAGATGAAATTGCGTTGCAAGATAAATTACGCTTTGATCAAGACTATTTAGAACGTCAGTCATTGTTTTTTGACCTAAAAATTATAGTGTTAACAGTGGTAGCGGTTGTCAGGTCCCGAGGGGTGTCGCATTGATAGATGGCGTACCGAAAATTTATGCTGTTGATCATCAAGGCGGCGAGCGGAGCATTGATGGATAAAAGCCTTCGTTCATTGGTTCTAGGTCTGCCCAGACCAGCAAAACGCGCCATTGTCATGGTCGTTGACGTTGGCCTTGCGGTCTTTAGCGTTTGGATTGCCTTTTATTTGCGGCTTGGCTATTTCCAGCCGGTGTTTGAGGAGCGTGATGGGCTGTCCTTGTTGCCGGCGATCATTGTTGCCGTTGTGGTGTCGATACCGATATTTGTTATTTTCGGGCTTTACCGGACAATTTTTCGATATTCCGGGGCACCCGCCGTTCTGGCTGTTAGCAAAGCGATCGCCGTCTATGGTGTGATTTTTGCCAGTGTGTTTACCCTAGTGGGGGTCACCGGTGTGCCGCGAACGATTGGCCTGTTGCAGCCGGTTGTATTGTTTTTGCTTGTTGCCTTATCACGTTTTGTTGCGCGTTTCTGGCTTGGCGGCATGTATATTGAACGATTGCGGCAAGGTAACAAGCCGCGGGCCTTGATCTATGGTGCCGGAGACGCCGGGCGCGAACTCGCCGCCGCATTGTCACATAGCCATGTGACAAATGTTGTTGGGTTTCTCGATGATGATCCGAAATTGCATGGTAGCTACATTCGCGGACTGCCAGTGTATAATCCGTCAGATATTGCCAAGATCACAAGTAAAAAGCGGGTGGTGGAAGTGATGCTTGCCTTGCCGCGCATCAGCCGCCGCCGGCGCGGTGAAATATTACAGTCACTTCGTGGGCAGAATGTGGTCGTTCGCACATTGCCAAGCTATTCCGATCTGGCCGAAGGCCGCGTGACGGTGAATGATATTCGTGAATTGTCCATCAGTGACATTTTGGGCCGGGATACGGTGGCACCAGATCCGGCGCTGATGCGGCGTGACATCGCCAATAAAATAGTGATGGTGACCGGGGCAGGTGGCTCAATCGGCAGTGAGCTTTGCCGCCAAATATTTGCACAAAAACCAAAGCAACTGGTCCTGTTCGATCACAGTGAATATGCGCTCTATGCGATTTTGCATGAGTTGCAGTCAAGGTTAACGCCTGAAACGTCCTCGGTTGAACTCACTGCTATTTTGGGTTCTGTCACCGACAAGACGCGTGTTGAACAGCTGTTTACGCGTTTGGCACCAGATACCGTGTTTCATGCGGCGGCGTATAAACATGTTCCGCTTGTTGAAGATAATTTATTTGAAGGCATTAAAAATAACCTGTTTGGTACTTTGGTGCTATCAGAGGCAGCAATTGCTGTGGGTGTGAAAAAATTTGTCCTGATCAGCACCGACAAAGCGGTGCGGCCGACAAATATTATGGGCGCCAGCAAGCGTCTTGCCGAACTGGTGTTGCAGGCTTTATCCACCACGCAAAATAAAACTATTTTTGCCATGGTCAGGTTTGGCAATGTGTTGGACTCTTCAGGATCGGTGGTGCCGCTGTTTCGCCAGCAGATCAAATCAGGCGGCCCAGTCACGGTGACGCACCCGGATGTAACGCGCTATTTTATGACAATTGCTGAAGCCGCCCAGCTGGTCATTCAGGCGGGTGCCATGACCGTTCAAAAGCCAGAGTCAGGACAGGCGGCACCGGTCTATCTTTTGGATATGGGCGCGCCGGTAAAAATTTATGATTTGGCGCGCCAAATGATCGAATTGTCGGGGTTGACGGTGTATGACAGTGCAACTGCCGATGGCGATATCGAGATTAAAATCACCGGCTTGCGACCGGGTGAAAAACTCTATGAAGAATTGCTGATTGGTGAAGCGGCAAGCGATAGCCCGCATCCAAAAATTAAATTTGCCGCAGAAAATTTCGTGCCGTGGCATGATTTGGACGCTGATTTAACAACTATGCGGCATGCTGTTGATGCGATGGATGTCGTAACGGCCAAACAGCTGCTGACTAAGCTGGTTGCCGGCTTTTCGAATGGTGACGCCAACCAATAGGCTTGGCAATGCCGTTCCGTTATTGCGGTTCTATGGTGACTTTGGGTCTTGCAGGTGCCAGTAGCGGATGGATTTGCCTTCCGTTGCAAGCGCAAAACAAGCGATAAAATTCCACTATATTTTTTCAGATTAAAAAATAATTTTTTATTGTCTTTTTCTGGCTTCCTAAAACAAGAAATCATTTTATACAACGCGTGTTCGGACACATCGTCCTTTTGGTGGCATACCTATGAAACCAACTGAAATTCTGTAGCCAGTGTTCCAAAATTGGGAGAAGCTTATGCGCCGTCTTTTTATACAATTTGCAACTGCTCTGGCTCTAACGATTGCTCCAATGGTTGCTCTTGCGGGCCCGCTGGTTAGCCCAGCTTGGCTTTC
>CAJWSS010000158.1:0-3251 GCA_913045915.1 uncultured Alphaproteobacteria bacterium
ATTGTTCTTATGTGGCTAAAATTAGCTAAAGGATCAGTGTTATAAACTGGCTTGCCCCTTCTTATCTGACTTTTATTAAAAGCATCTAGCTCTTTCTGCCTTTCAGAAAGAGTCATATTCTTGACAGTATCTGGGTAATTCAGCGAAATATATTTCCAATCCCCCATGCGAACCCCTCTCACGAATCCTAATTCGAAGTAAAGTGAATCTCTTTGGATGTCGTTATTACCATTTAAACTTTCATAGAAACTTTCCCCATCATACATATCCTCATCGTAATTGATACCTGCAAAGTTTGGCGTGAGCGCGGCCATTTCGTCCCAGATATCGGAAACGTCCCGGGATGAAACTATGGGGTGGCCCATTGCCTCCGCCAACTCGGCCACTATCAACCAATCCTCTTTGGCTTGGCCGGGCGGCTCCAGCGCCTTGCGAATCCGCTGGATGCGTCGTTCGCCATTCGTGTAGGTGCCGTTCGACTCTAGGAATGTAGCGGCCGGCAGTATGACGTGTGCCAACTTGGCAGATTCCGTCATGAAAATGTCCTGTACAATGAGCAACTCAAGCTGGCTCAGGGCGTCCTGCACAAACAGGTTGTTCGGGTCGGTGTGGGCAATGTCGGAGCCGATCATGTACATGCTGCGCACTTTGCCTTTTTTGACCGCGTGAAGCATTTTCGGGTAGGTCATCCCCTCGTTGGTTGGCACTTTCACACCCCAGGCATTGGAGACTTTCTCCTGCTGCTCGGCATCGTTGGCCGACTGGTAGTTGGTGTAGACGTTGGGCAGCGCTCCCATGTCGCACGAACCTTGCACGTTGTTTTGGCCGCGCAACGGATGCAAGCCACTGCCCGGCCGCCCAACTTGGCCGCACATCAATGCCAATGAAATCAGACAACGCGAATTATCAGTGCCGTGAATATGCTGTGACACGCCCATACCCCAAAAAATCATCGCTGATTTGGCAGTAGCAAAATCACGCGCAACAGCGCGCAAACTATCAGCTTCAATACCACAAAATTCAGACATTTTTTCAGGCGTAAAATCTTTCAGATGCGCCTTCATCGCGTCCCAATTTTCGGTAAATCCGTCAATATATTGCTGATCATAGAGTTTTTCTTCTACGATCACATTCATAATGGCGTTCAGCATCGCCACATCTGAACCGGGGCGGAATTGCAACATATGCGTGGCATGCCGCTTAAGCCCATGCCCGCGCGGATCCATCACGATCAGCTTGCCGCCGCGTTTGGCGAATTGTTTGAAATAAGTGGCAGCCACCGGATGGTTTTCGGTGGGATTAGCCCCAATGACAATCGCCGCATCGGCATTTTCAATTTCATTGAAGGTCGCTGTCACTGCCCCTGAGCCGACATTTTCCAATAACGCCGCCACTGACGAGGCGTGACATAATCTTGTGCAATGGTCGACATTATTGTGACCAAAGCCTTGGCGGATCAGCTTTTGGAACAGATACGCCTCTTCATTCGAACATTTTGCAGATCCAAAACCAGCAACACGCGTACCCGCGATGGCACGATGTTCAGCCATCCCATTTGCCGCGGCATCCAACGCCTCTTCCCATGTTGCTTCACGGAAATGCGTGTATGGTTTTGACGGGTCAACATTCAATCCCTTGGCTGGGGCATCATCACGGCGGATCAACGGCACTGTCAGGCGGTGGTCATGATGCACATAATCAAAGCCAAACCGGCCTTTCACGCACAGACGGTTTTCATTTGCCGGGCCGTTTACCCCTTCAACATATTTAACCTTGTCGTCCTTAATTTTAAAGGACAGCTGGCACCCAACACCGCAATACGGGCAAACTGACTGGACTTCGCGATCATAATCGGCACGATCACCCGCCTGATTATCATCAAGCACGGTTGCCGGCATCAAAGCACCCGTTGGACAGGCCTGTACACATTCACCGCAAGCCACACAAGTTGACGCGCCCATAGGATCATCCATATCAAATACGATCTGGGCTTCATGTCCACGACCAGACATGCCAATCACGTCATTAACCTGGACTTCACGGCAAGCCCGCACACATAAGTTACAATGGATACATGCATCCAGATTTACCCGCATTGCCACATGGCTGTCATCAAGAAGCGGCACATGAGACGGGTCCTTTGCCGGAAAGCGGCTATCTTCTATATTGTTCAATTTTGCCATTGCCGAAAAATGCGACGAGGAATCGTGCGCGGTTTCAGGCTGGTCAGCCGCCAGTAGCTCCACCACAAGTGCGCGTGATTTTACCGCGCGCTCACTTTGGCTGCGCACCACCATACCGTTCTCAACGGCACGAATACACGACGCCGCCAATACGCGCTCCCCCTCAATTTCAACCATACAGGCCCGGCAATTACCATCCGAGCGATATCCCGGTTCTGGCTTGTGACACAAATGTGGTATCAGATGGCCTTCGGCTTGTGCCACTTCCCAGATAGTGGTGCCTTCGCTGACAGTGACTTCTTTACCATCAAGTTCAAAGGTAACAGTTTTTTGTGGCGTTGAATCAAGCATTGTGAACCTCAGCTGATTTCGTCGGAAAAATGTTTCATGGTCAAACGGATGGGGTTCGGCGCGGCCTGCCCCAACCCACAGATAGATGCGTCCTGCATGACATCACACAGGTCAGTCAATAGCGTTTGATCCCACACATCTTCCTGCATCAATTGCACAGCTTTACTACAGCCAGTTCGGCATGGGGTGCATTGACCACAGCTCTCATCTTCAAAAAAGCGTAGCATATTGAGCGCCGCATCACGTACCCGATCTTGATCAGACAACACCACAACCGCAGCAGACCCAATAAAACTGCCATGTGGTTGCAACGTATCAAAATCCAGCGGCACATCATTCAAACTAGCCGGCAAAATACCAGATGACGGCCCGCCCGGTTGATAGGCTTTAAATATATGCCCGTCAGCCATACCGCCAGCCGCCTCAATGATATCAGTGATGGTTGACCCAGCAGGCAAAAGATGCACACCCGGATTGGCAACACGCCCGGATACGGAAAAACTACGCAACCCGCGGCGGCCATTTTTTTCGACAGATGACAGAATTTCTGGACCCTCACGACAAATTCGGGCGATCCAGTGTAGGGTTTCGACGTTATGAACCAATGTTGGCTGATCAAAAATGCCAACCTGCGCGACGTAAGGTGGCCGGTGCCGCGGTAGACCACGCTTTCCCTCGATTGACTCGATCATCGCGCTTTCTTCACCGCAAATATAG
>CAJWSS010000159.1:0-3223 GCA_913045915.1 uncultured Alphaproteobacteria bacterium
GCGTTCTCAGCTTGAAAAATTGTCTTCAACTGGCGGCGCAACCCGGGCCAGCGCAACGGGTTTTTTACATGCACCGGCAAGGCAATATGCTTGCCCCCGCATCGTTCGATATGCCGCACCAGCGGCCCACCATTTGAAATCACCACGGCATGCCCGCCGGCGGCCTGAATGGCTTGCGCCATTTCAACCGTGCCTCTTTCAACACCGCCGCGCACCAACGCTGGCAGAATTTGCACAATCACCGGCTGTCTGCCAGATAGGCGTTTGAATTTGACTGTTGGTTTTGTCATTATAAAAGACATGCTGGATGAGACTTAAGTAGCGGCTACTATAGCGCAAGGTGATGGGGATGACAGAAGTTTCTAAACATATCATAGATCAATTTGGTGCCATCGCCTATAACCGGCATGCCGGCACACAACCGGGTGTTGTGTTTTTATGCGGCCACGGGTCTGACATGAATGGTAGCAAGGCCATGCATTTAGAGGCTTGGGCACAGCGGCGCGGACAGTCATTTTTGCGTTTTGACTATAGCGGTCATGGTCAGTCTGACGGTGATTTTCTGCAGACCAATATTTCAGACTGGACCCGCGATACCATTAACATGATCGACGCCCATACCGACGGCCCACAAATTGTCGTGGGGTCATCTCTTGGTGGGTGGATCATGCTGAATCTGGCGCTGGCCCGGCCGGCACGTATTGCGGCCCTTGTTGGCATCGCCGCCGCACCTGATTTCACCGAAGAATTGATCTGGAATCCACTCGATGAAGCGGCAAAAGCAGATTTTCAGGCATCTGGGCAAATCAGCTTTGAAAATCCCTATGCGGATGATCCGGTGGTTTACCCCTATCATTTAATCGAGGATGGGCGCCAGCATCTGCGGTTACAGGCGCCGTTGCCGATCACTGTACCAGTGCGTTTGTTGCATGGCATGCAAGATGCCGAGGTGCCATGGCAAACCGCAACCAGACTAGCAGACCAATTGCAATCAGACGATGTGGCGGTGCTGTTGGACAAAACCGCCACGCACCGATTTTCCGAGCCGCGCCAATTGGCCCAGTTGGAACGCGTTCTTGACGAGCTGGTGTCGCTGATCGCCAATACCAGCCCTGGCATTTAACGGTTTGTCGATCGCTGTCTGGCTAGAAATCCATATCGCTGTAATGTGGCGGGGGCACCAAGCCAACAACCTGATCCCCCAAGAGATCGCGGAACGACGGCCGCGACTTCATTTTCGCATACCAGATTTTTGCTTCCGGGTGGCGGCTCCAGTCAATGTCACCTAAAAAATCAAGCACAGACAGATGCGCCGCAGCCGCCAGATCAGCCAGTGACAATCTCTTGCCAGCCAGCCAATTGCCTTGTTCTGACAGCCAGTCGATATAATCCATATGAATTTGCAAATTACTCAGCGCCGCACGGATCACTGATGACGATATGTCACCTGATCCAGAAAACCGTTTGATCACCCGTTCACTGACTAATGGGCCGCCTACTTCACGGTTGAATTTAAATTCAAACCACTGCACCAAACGTCGGATTTCAGCGCGCATTGGCGCCTCTCCCCACAATAAATCTGTGGTGCTGGCAGGTTCGGTTTCTTCAATATATTCAGCAATCACCGTGCCGCCGGACACGACCAATCCATCTTCCGCCACCAATACCGGCACGTCCCCAGCCGGGTTCAACGACAAAAACGCGTCATTACGCTCCCAAGGGATTTCAATTTTTGGCAGAAACACGAGGCCACGTTCAGCCAGAACCAGACGGATAAATCGTGCCGAGGCCGACAGCTGATAGTGATGCAGCACACGCATTGATTAATACACCCTAACTTATTTTGCCTTATGCATCTATGGCCCGTACCCGCAAGGGGGGCCGTAACGCTGCCAACGCCCCTTGGTGTAATTCCAGAAATTGCAACCGTTCCGGCTCGACGAATCCCGGCCAGTCTAACTGATAGGGTGCGGCTGGCACAAAACCAAATTTTGGATAGTAATCCGGCTCACCAGACACCAGTACCAATGGCCATTTTCCTATGGCCGCGGCGCGCGCCAACCCCTCTGCCACAATCTGCCGGCCATACCCTCGACCACGTAAATCTGGCTGGACAGCAAGTGGCCCCAAAAGCAACACGGTCTGCTGCTCAAGCTGCACTTCCCAGAACCGAAGTGATGCCAACATGGCGTTAGACTCGCGTAATACCAAGCATAAATCAGCAACCGGCGGCCCAGAACGTAACAACCACACAGACCGGCTATGACGGGCCGGGCCAAATGCCCCATCCATCAATATCTCAATTGCCGCGTCATCGGCTACTGTTTGCTTTGAAATCTCAACCATTTTGGTGACTTACACCAAAGCCCCGACCGACGCAATCAGCTTTTCAACGCCGCTAATCCGCGCATCAGCCTCGATCTGTGCTGATCAAGCGCCGCACCCGTTACGCCGTTTGTGACGCCGCATCACCTGTGTCAAGCGGCACGTCTAGTACCGGGATAATTTCGTTTGGTACGACCTGCCAAAACTGCCCGACCGCCGTTGCCCATTGGTTCAGCAACCGCGCCGCCATGACGCTTTCTGTGGCTTTTCCATGCTCAATGATCAGATCACGCAACACCGCGTCCCAATGTGGATGCTGGATACGGCCAATATGCAGGGTTTCGGTATTGGCACGGTCAAGAAAACTGTCTTGTGGATCATAAATAAAGGCCATACCGCCGGTCATGCCAGCACCAAAATTCTGCCCCACTTCACCCAACACAACGACCTTGCCACCAGTCATATATTCACAGGCATTTGACCCGGCCCCCTCGACAATGGCGGTGGCACCGGAATTACGGACGCACAAACGTTCACCTGCCTGTCCGGCAGCAAATAATTTGCCTGACGTCGCCCCATATAAAACCGTATTGCCGATGATGGTATTGTCGCTGGCGATAAAGCCGGCCGCCGCCGATGGACGCACCACAATCACCCCGCCAGACAGGCCCTTGCCAACATAATCATTGGCATCACCAATCACCTCTAGCCACAGCCCTTGAGTCGCAAACGCCCCGAGCGATTGCCCAGCCGACCCACGCAGACGCACCGAAATATGCCCTTCGCGCAGACCAGTCATGCCAAAGCGCCGCACAATATGCGATGACAACCTTGTGCCAATGGCACGCTGGGTATTTTCCACATTGTAAGAGAGTTGCATCTTGGCGCCATTTTCCAG
>CAJWSS010000160.1:0-3216 GCA_913045915.1 uncultured Alphaproteobacteria bacterium
TGGCTCAACAAAACCAACCAGTTTGATGAATCGGCAAATTCGCAGACATTATTGCCGCTTGCGGCGTATTATCTTCTTGAGGCCAAAAACCGCACGGGTCAGCCGCTTGATCCGGTTGCTCGGTTTCATCTGAATAATGGTGCGTTTGTTGAGGCAGTGCATGCCGATGCTGATATTTCGGCAAATGGGCTGGCTCAGTCCTGCGGCGTTATGGTAAATTACCGGTATGATTTGAATAAAATTTCCGCTAATCACGAGGCATACGCCAATCAGCAGTCAGTCGTTGCTAGCAAGGCTGTCAAATCACTGGCAGAACAAGTCAACGTTGTTGATACATAACCGTCTAGATGTTCAGGACAGTCCCTATGTCAAATTTGCTTTACGATTCGCTTTTTGGTGGTCATGCCGGTGATGATAAGCTCTTTTTGATTTTGGCTGACGGTGGCCAGATCAGCTACGACGCATTTTTGCGCATGGCTAGCCGGTTTGCCAACACTATTAAGGCGGCAGGTCTTACAGCTGGAGACAGGCTTGCGGTTCAGGTCGAAAAATCTGCCGAAGCGCTGGCTGTATATGCCGCTTGTGTGCAAAGTGGGGTGATTTTTCTGCCGCTGAATACGGCCTATAAACCAGCAGAAGTTGAGTATTTTATCAGTGATTCTGGGGCGCGGATGCTGATTGCTGGTGATGCTGAAAGCCTGCAATCAATTGCCGCTACACATAACGTCATTTTGCATGATATGGCCGTTAATGGCCGCGGCAGTTTCACCAATCTTGCCGCCACAGCGAGTGATCGGTTTGCACCCGTACCGCGAAACGGCGATGATTTGGCGGCCTTTCTCTATACGTCTGGCACCACCGGCCGGTCAAAAGGGGCCATGCTGACGCAGAATAATCTGCTGTCAAATGCGCAAACATTGATTGAAGCTTGGCGATTTAGCGAAGCTGATGTGTTGTTACATGCATTGCCAATTTTTCATACGCATGGCCTGTTTGTCGCGACCAATATTATTTTGCTGGCGCGTGCCAGCATGATCTTTCTGCCTAAATTTGATGTTGATTCGGTTTTTGCCGTTTTGCCGCAGGCTACAAGCATGATGGGCGTGCCAACCTTCTATACGCGGCTTCTTGACGATGCCCGGCTGACCGCCGATAGCACCCGCCACATGCGTCTTTTTGTGTCTGGCAGTGCGCCACTTCTTGCCGAGACACATCTGCAATTTGCCGAGCGTACTGGCCAGCAGATACTGGAACGCTATGGTATGACCGAGACTAATATGAACACAACCAACCCCTATGAAGGCCCGCGCCGGGCTGGTACGGTCGGCAAGCCATTGGCCGGGGTTGACCTAAAAATAACTGATCCAGAAACCGGTGCCACGCTCGAAGATGGCGCGATTGGCCAAATTGAAGTGCGCGGCCCAAATGTGTTTGTTGGCTATTGGAACATGCCAGAAAAAACCCGTGAAGAGTTGCGTGAAGACGGGTTTTTTATCACTGGTGATTTGGGCTTTATTGATGATCAGGGCTATGTGCAGATCGTCGGGCGAAATAAGGACCTGATTATTGCGGGTGGCTATAATATTTATCCAAAGGAAATCGAACTGATTCTTGATGATCAGCCAGGTGTTCTTGAAAGTGCCGTGATTGGTGTGCCACATGCCGATTTTGGCGAATCTGTGGTTGGCATTTTGGTGCCTGACAATAGCGGCTTGCTTGATATCGACAAGATCACCGAGTCGGTGGCGGCATCACTGGCCAAATTTAAACAGCCGCGCCAACTTGTTGTTGTTGATGCGTTGCCACGTAATGCCATGGGCAAAGTACAAAAAAATATTTTGCGTGAAACCTATGGATCAGCTGTGTCAGCATAATCCCTAGGTTTCAATTTTGGCGTGGGTGATGAGATATCAGCCGGTTTCACCGACAAGATCTGCCGCGGCAATGCCGGCAAGTGCGGCGGCTTCGTCATTATCTGATGTATCGCCTGAAATGCCAACCGCGCCGAGCAAAGCGCCTGACTGATCGCGTAACAATACACCGCCCGGCACCGGGACAAACTCTCCGCCTGCCAATCCGTTCATTGACTGGATAAAATAGGCTTGTTCTTCTGCCCGCTTCATCAGTGCTCGTGTGCCAAGGCCAAGCTGGATAGCGGCCTTTGCCTTGCCTAATGCAATGCGTTGGCGCATTTGACTACAGCCATCTTCAGACAGGCACGCCACAATTGAAGTGCGCGGGTCAATCACCACCACGCTCAATGGTTTCAGGCCCAGTTCGCGGCCCTTTACAAGGCTGGCATCGGCGATGATGCGTGCCTGATCCAAACTAACTGACATGGTATTTTCCTCATATGATAAGGGGCGGCGCTGGTCTGCCCGGCCCCATGTTGACAGGTGCCTCGTTGTAGCGGTGTTGGTCTATCAGGGCAAGATTTGATGTGGTCTGACTAGGATGTCTGGCCCGCGGCAAATAAATCTACGCTCTTTTGCCGCATTTTATAGGCAGCGGAAGTGGTTTCCAGCACGACATCATCAATGGTGATTGGCTGGTCTTTGCTGATAGCTCTTTTCAATTTGACTTGATTGGCAAGGCCAAGTGGCAGAAGATTTTGGCCTAGCGAGACAGCGGCGGGCCGCACACCGCCATAAATGGTAAAGCCGCCTTCACCATCAAGTATGGATCCTGATGGCAGATCTTTTTTGGCAAATGCCGCCACATCAGCATTGAAATAACGGGCAGCGCCGGTGGCTTCGCCGCGTATACCGACCGAGGCAACCGATAGGCCCAGTTCCAAACCAATCAAATGCCATTTTTTATAAAGGCTCATATATCGGCCGGTATTGTCGGTAACAACTTTATATTCCTCAAAACAATGTTTGATATAATCGGTATCTGCCTCAATACAGACCCACACGCCTTTACGGATGTCATTGGCGATCTGTTTGCCGTTGGCGTCGAGACATGACACAACCTCAACCATGCCGGGTTGTTCCAATACCCCGCCAACGGCCTGTGGCCGCATCAAATTCGGAATGTCATCAACACTGCCAGATGGATAGGCCAATCCATTTTTTGGTACAAGTAACCCAGTGGCATTGGCGATGGCTGCTGATTCTATCGATGGTTTTGAACCATCAAGAAACGCATTGAACATTTTTGGGTTCAGCCGCCCTCGTTCAGCTTGCTGTTTGCTCAGCCCCCAATAATCCCAGA
>CAJWSS010000161.1:0-3216 GCA_913045915.1 uncultured Alphaproteobacteria bacterium
CAACGCCCGTTGGGATAGTCTGGTGATGAATGGTCCGGCTTGGCATGACCGGTTTCCCGCCCGCCACTTTGATAGCGATCCTGATGGGTTTCCCGGCAAGGATGAAGTCACCCGTTATTTTGAGGATTTTGCCAAGCAGATCGAGGCCCCCATCCACTGTGGGGTAGAGGTCACCGGCACCACCGCCTTGCCGCAAGGCGGGTATCAGGTCGAAACATCACAAGGCCATATCCATGCCGATCACGTCGTCGCCGCAACCGGACCGTTTCAGATTCCGGTGATCCCGCCAATTGTGCCAGACGGCGTGGTCAACCAGTTACATTCTTTTGATTATCATAACCCGGCGCAGTTGCCAGATGGCGCGGTGATGGTGGTTGGCGCCGGATCGTCGGGGGCGCAGATTGCGGATGAATTATTGCGTTCAGGACGCAAGGTCTTTTTGTCGATTGGGCCGCATGATCGCCCCCCACGGTCATATCGTGGCAAGGATTTTGTCTGGTGGTTGGGGGCTTTAGGAAAATGGCAAATGAAAACCCCGCCGGCTGGCCGGGAACATGTGACTATTGCTGTTTCGGGGGCCTATGGCGGCAACACGGTGGATTTTCGGAAATTTGCTGACCGCGGTATGGTTTTGCTGGGTATGACCGGGGCCTATGATAGCGGCGTGATCTCTATTGCTGATGATTTGGCCAAGAATATTGCCGATGGAGATGCCAATTATCTGGGGCTTTTGGCCGAAGCTGATGCCTATATTGATGCGCATGGTCTGGACTTGCCACCTGAAGAAGATGCCAAAATCATTGGTGCTGATCCTGATTGTGTGAAAACCCCCATCCGGCAGATAAATCTGGCAGAACAGGGCGTCACGACCATTATTTGGGCCACTGGCTATGTGCAGGATTTTTCATGGCTGAAGGTTGACGCTTTTGATGCAAATGGCAAGCCTGCGCATAATCGCGGGGTGGCAAAGGCAGATGGCATTTATTTTCTTGGTTTGCCGTGGCTGTCGATGCGGGGGTCTTCGTTTATCTGGGGCGTTTGGGAAGATGCCAAATATCTAGCCGCCCAAATTAGTAACCGACCATGACATATTTTATCTGTTTGCTGGTTATGCTTGTGGGCAGTCCGGTGGTGGCGCACGCCGCTATAAAGATCGACCAAACCGAAGTATCCATCGCTGAATTTGCAAAATTTGTTGCGGCCACAGGATATATCACCAAGGCTGAACAAACAGGTGGTATGGTGTACGAAGCTGGCTGGGTGACAAAGCCGGATTGGAACTGGAGACAACCCTATGGTGTGCCTAGTGATCCGCAAGAACCGGCGGTTCATATCACGTTTGACGAGGCTGAAGATTTTTGCAAATGGCAGGGCAAGCGCCTGCCAACACGCCAAGAATGGATCAGCTATGGCTACACTGAAATGCGCGATAATCCCCCGCCGCCTCTTGTTTCTGGTCGAACTTATCCCTACCCAACTGGTGACAGCCCGAAGGGGGCTAATTGTCTGGGTGCGTGCGGTGCGGCCAAGGGAAACCCAGCAGGCAAAAAGGAATTTTCAGACTATTTAAATCGTGGGTATGGTCACGCCCGCGTGGGGACGACAAAAGCCGGCGTTAACGGTCTTTTTGATATGGGGGCAAATGTGTGGGAATGGGCCCGTTCTGACCAAGGGGCAACAGCGGCCACTATGGGCGGGTCATGGTGGTATGGTGCGGCGCAGATGAAAGCTGATTATGGTGCCACCAAACCGCGCGATATGGCCGCTATATATATTGGATTTAGATGTATCAGTGACTAGCTTTGTGTTTTTTGAGTGCGCGCCTATCTGTTGTTGCTGTCGTTCAACGAAGCCATGTAATCAATGATTGATGCAGGAAATAGCCGGCAACCAATAAAGACAATCCCAGTCCGTAAACAATCCAAAAACCAAACTCTGTAAATTTTGGTACAAAAAACGGTATAAAAAATAGATAAGAGACTGGGACTGCCAAAAAAATGCTTTGTCCAAATGCGATGCTCTTCTCGGCATTAACATGTCGTAAATGGGCTAGAGCAAGTGCAAGCAGAGTTGCGAGAAATAACGCAATGATAAAGCCAGCAAGATCAGGCCTCTTCTGTGAGAGTCAACCCGAAAAGAAGATGACCGAAGCGGTAAATAGAAATTTAGCTATTGTAACCAAGTCCATCGTTTTACCTTAGCTCGATTTTCAACCCTCAATTTTTTGAACGGCAGCATACTTCATTACTGCTTATTCTAGGAGTTGAGCCAAAAGATTTTTTGAATTATTTGCAATCGAAAGCATTCGATTAGATGATTGGGACAATATTTTCTGTTTCGCGAGATTGGCTGACTCCAACGCAAAATCGGCGTCAATAATCCGCCCAACTGCAAACTCTGTTTTCACGGCTGCTGAGCTTAAATTATTGATTGATGTCTTCATCCTATTGATTGCAGCACCAATAATTGCTCTTTGCTCATTCATTGTTTGCAAAACTGACAAAGTAGTGTCGAATGTATTTGAGGCGTTGGATTGCGTTGTAACATCGACAAAACCTGGCAACATTGTTGATAGTGTAGCGCCAGGAGTTACGGCCAAGTTAAAGCTTTCCGATGCATTTGGACCAACCTGGATCGAATATGGTGCAGTGACACCAGACGTACCATTCACTATTTCAAGGCCATTAAACCTTGTATTAGCAGCAACCATTTGGAACTGAGTAACCAGCTGATCTGCTTCAAGTTGTGCAAGTGCTCGATCAGCATCAGAATAGGTGCCGTTCGCCATTTGGACGCCCAGCTCCTTAATACGGTGCGTTATGTTCGCGAATTGTTCAACAGCAACTTCTTGCAAATTCAAAAGTGATAGCGCGTCAGACGCAGCCTTTATTGCCGCTTTTTGTCCCATTAATTGGGCGTTCATTTTCATCGAAACAGCTGATCCTGCTGCATCGTCTGCACCAGAATTTAAGCGCATTCCCGATGCAAGGCGATTGGACGCGGTGTCAAGCTTTTTCGCGGCTATACTGCCCGCGAGCCGCGCCTTTAATGCCTCAACATTGGTATTAATTACTGTCATCGTTTCATCTACGTCGTGGATAGCCGAATTTGTTTAACGTCACAAACCGCAAAAATGTGAGTAGAAAAGATAGTATTTTAGCTGGGGCTATTGAGCTGACACCGAACGACCCTGTCTATGTCAAAATGGGTGAAAAG
>CAJWSS010000162.1:0-3205 GCA_913045915.1 uncultured Alphaproteobacteria bacterium
TTGAACTTGCCGAAGCACGCTCTATATAAATTGCCATCAGTCTGCATTTATTAGACCTTGTGACTAAAGTTAGCCGATGCTAAATTTGTAACATGAAACACCAAAGCACGACAGCCATGCGCCGGCCATCACTACCAGAAAAATCAAGGCATGCCTTGCATGGCTTTTTGCTTTTATTGCCAGCACTATTGGCTGGTCTTACGATGATTACCACTGATACTGATTTTGGTGAGGTTATTTTCACTTCGATCGCCGACGCCTATATTCAAGTTAGCACATTTGTGGCGGCAACATTCCTCATAGTTTATGGCATTGAGAAGTTCCTCAATATAGATGTAACTGCGGCTTTGCGTCGCGACACCTTCTGGCAAGTGCCAGTTGCGGCTGCACTTGGAGCGTTACCTGGATGTGGCGGCGCAATCATCGTGGTTACCCAATATGTAACAGGTAGATTGAGTTTTGGTAGCGTTGTCGCTGTTTTAACAGCAACGATGGGTGATGCAGCCTTTTTGCTGATAGCACAAGAACCGCTGACTGGTCTCGCAATTATTGCTATGGGATTTGTTGTTGGCACATTGAGTGGCTGGATCATAAATGCTATCCACGGTAATGATTTTTTGCGGGGTGCCATAACAAAGACAGACGTGGAGGCTGAACATAATGAGGACGCAAGCACGCGTTGGATTGATCGCTTGTGGCTTTTTTTGATGATGCCCGGCATCGTGCTGGCGGCTTTGGTTGCATTTCAGGTTGATGCGGATGCATTGTTGGCCAACTCATTATTTGATCGGCCAGCAACGTTCCTTGGCGTTATTGGCGGGGTCCTGGCACTGAGCATGCGCATGGCACCACGCTTCGGTGTTTCGGGGGATACAGCATTTTCCAAAAGCAACACCATAATAAGGCGCACAATTGCTGACACAAATTTTGTTACGACCTGGGTCATCATGGCTTTTTTGTTGTTTGAATTGTCAGTTTATTTATTCGGATTGGATCTCAAAAATCTTTTTACGGGTGTGGCATTGTATACGCCGCTCATAGCCATCTTGATCGGATTTCTGCCCGGATGTGGCCCACAGGTTTTGGTGACCACCATGTATTTGTCGGGCATCATCCCCCTATCAGCGCAAATTGGCAATGCCATCAGTAATGACGGGGACGCGCTATTCCCCGCCATCGCCATTGCCCCACGTGTTGCGATTGTGGCGACACTCTATTCAGCGGTGCCAGCCTTGCTAATTTCATATGGCTGGCTATTTATGGTCGAACAACCCTAAGCCGAAATCACTGTTCGCGAAATAAAGATTTCCAGGATTTTTCAATGGGTGAGATGATGTAATTCACCGCTATACATTCGTCCCCCAAAATATCAACCGTCAGCGGCATGCCGGGGGCGATTTACGGCCGGATGCCAGATCCGTGCCGCATCACATCAATTGGACAAGGCGGCAGGTTTGAATTAGCCAGTTTACGTCTATTTACCGACTCGCCATGGCGGTCATAGCTAGCGGTGAAAGGCTTGCCGAATGCACCGACACTGCGTAGGCTGGCGGCTCATCACTATCATGAGCGCATGTTGGGTGGCTGATGTTTCATATTATTTTGTTCGCACCGCAAATTCCCCCAAATACTGGTAACATCATCAGGCTATCAGCCAATACCGGGGCCCAGCTTCATCTGATCGAACCGCTTGGCTTTCGCCTAGACGAGAAATCATGCCGCCGCGCCGGGTTGGATTATCATGACTTGGCGCATGTTCATCTGCACAAAAATCTTGATGACTGCGTTGAAATAATTGGCGCGGCGCGGCTGTTTGCTATCACCAGCCATGGCACAAAATCACTGTTTGACCAAAAATTTGCCGCTGGTGATGCTTTTTTATTTGGATCGGAGACCGCTGGCTTGCCTGAGCCGGTCCATGCCCGTTTCACCGCAGACCAGAAATTGCGTTTGCCAATGATTGCCGGCAACCGGTCGCTTAATCTGGCAAACGCAGCCTCGATTGTTGTATATGAAGCCTGGCGACAAACCGGATTTGCCACCGCCTGAAAGGACCTAGATTGTGGCTGATGACCATAAAATGACAGCATTAGACCTAGCACCGCCCGCCGCTGGCGAAATGCAGAAACTGGCAGATGATCTATATTGGATTCGCTTTACCCTACCCTTTCGGCTGAACCATATTAATCTATTTGCCTTTGATACAGATGATGGCTGGCTATTGCTGGATTGCGGTATTAAGGGCGACGCCACCGCTGCGCAATGGCAAGCCTTGCTTGATGGCCCATTGGCTGGTCGGCCGGTTAGCGGCATTATTGTGTCGCATTATCACGCCGATCATGTTGGCTATGCCGGCGCGCTTGCCGCCCGCACCGGCGCCCCGGTCTATATGGGCGCTGTTGAATATGAACAGGCACAATGGGGGCTTGGGCAAACCGATAGCGCATATGGTGCGATGATGGCAGCTGCCTATCAGCGTTTTGGCCTTGCCGACAATCATATCACCGCGGCCCGCGACACCGGCAATTATTATCGGTTTCTTGTTGGTGATTTGCCTGATGTCATAACCGTTGAAAACGCATATCAGTTTATTACCAAAGCCGGGTGCTGGCAGGTCAGGTTTGATGCTGGCCATTCGCCCGGTCATATGAGTCTGACCGATACCGCACGCAAGCTTCATATCTGTGTTGATTTTCTTTTGCCCCGCATTTCGCCAAATATTTCGGCGAAGTTACGTGATTTGAATGATGACATGCTGGCAGATTATCTTTGCTATTTGGACAGCATGACCGATGTGCCAGCTGACTGGCTGATCATCCCCGGGCATGACTGGCCATATTTTGGCGGCGGAGCCAGAGCCAGACAATTATCCGCCCATCATGCCGCCCGTCTTGACCAGCTACTAGATATGATTGGCGACAAACCAATCAGCACAAATGATGCGATGCTGGCCCTGTTCCCGTTCGACATGACTGGGCATGAAGTGTTTTTCGCAAGCTGTGAGGCACGCGCCCATTTAAACCATCTTGTCACAACCGGGTATCTACAGCGTCAAGACAGCAAAAATGAGGTGGATATATTTGTAAAATGCTGAAACCGGCGCCAATTGACTTGGCCAGCAGATCAGGGCAGAAAGACACCGGCCTAATCAAACAAAAAGGTGGCGTTCATGAGTGGTGACTATAAATTCGACACATTAAGCCTG
>CAJWSS010000163.1:0-3200 GCA_913045915.1 uncultured Alphaproteobacteria bacterium
AAATCATGCTTTGTCACGCCGTTTTAAGGGAAATTTTGATGGCACAGCTTTTCGTTACTCTCGGTCATAATCAAATAAACAAATTGATCAGGATCGCGCCATGTTTATCGATAGATTTTTCAGACGGGGCCGGCATAATCCGGATGACACCCGGTTTAAATCCTTGTTAAAGAAGATATCTTGGCGGGTATTGGCGTCAACTGATACGCTGATGATCGCATGGCTGTTAACGGGTAATTTGAAAACGGCCGGGTCAATTATGTCGCTTGAAATTTTCACCAAAATGTTTCTCTACTATGTGCATGAGCGGTTTTGGACACGATTTTTATGAGTGTGAAACAGGTATATCATCATGGCAAAACCGCAAATTGATCAGCAAGTGATAACCAAACTTCGGGCCATTTGTGCTGGCGAGGCCGATCATGTCACTCTTATGGCGGTGGTTGCCGGCGAATTATTTCACGCGGTTGATGGGTTTGACTGGGTTGGATTTTACCGAGTGGTGACGCCGGGCGTGTTAAAGCTAGGGCCGTATCAGGGCGGACATGGCTGTTTGGTGATCCCGTTTGACAAGGGGGTATGCGGGGCGGCGGCGCGCAAAAAGCAAACCCAGATTGTTGACGATGTGCATCAATTTGACGGGCATATCGCCTGTGCCGCGTCAACGCAATCTGAACTGGTCATCCCGGTGTTTGACAAGAACCAAAATTTAGTGGCTGTTTTGGATATTGATTCAGACCAACCAGCGTTTTTCAGCCGACAACTTGCCACGCAACTCGAAACGCTGTTGGCCAAGCTATTTGGCCCAGATGAGGCGGCGTAATGGTATCGCAAAAATCAGATAGATTAGGGGTGCCGGTTCCAAATTGGACGCCGCCACCATCGCCCGATAAAACAGTGTGGGCAGAAAAGATGCAAGGGCGCTATGTGCGGCTTGAACCGCTCAAAGCGGCTCGGCATTGCGATGACTTATTTGCGGCATTTGCGGCAGATGCCAAAAATCAGATCTGGGATTATTTGCCCTATGGGCCATTTCAAACGGCGGCAGACCTCGCCGATTGGATTCATGCTACATGCGCTGGGCCAGACCCATATTTTTTTGCCATTATTGATCAGGCCACACACCGGGCGGTTGGTGTGGCCAGCTATTTAAGGATTAATCCTGATAGCGGGTCGATTGAGGTTGGCCATATTAATTTTGCCCCCCAATTGCAATCGACGATTGGTGCCACCGAAGCCATGTATTTAATGATGCGCTGGGCGTTTATGGCTGGGTATCGGCGTTATGAATGGAAATGCAATGCGCTCAATTTAAAATCACGCCGTGCGGCCCAGCGTTTGGGGTTGTCCTATGAAGGGGTGTTCAGACAGGCCACCATTTCCAAAGGGCGTAACCGTGATACCGCGTGGTTTGCGGCGATTGATGCTGAATGGCCGTCTTTGCAAATCGCGTTTGAAAATTGGCTCCATGCGGAAAATTTTGACGCGGCAGGGCAGCAAAAACGATCATTGTCTGCAATGACTGAAGCTGTTTTGGTCCTACGTGATCCAATGCTGGCACCTTAGTAATAAATGTTCTCAGGTTAAATTTCTGGGGTTAAATTTCTTGTCATGCCTGCGTATGATATGTTATAAATGACCATTGGTCATTTATGGGATGGCAAATGGGACGAACGCGGGCAAGATCAGATGATGCAAAACGGGCACGCCGCCAGTTTATTCTGGCGACCGCGGACCAGCTGTTGCGCCATGAAGGGTTTGATGCCTTTACCATGAACAAGCTGGCGGCGGCGACTGATCTCGCCAAAGGCACCCTATATCTGTATTTCGCGACGCGTGAAGAGCTGGTGCTGGCACTCTATACAGATTTGCATGATGGCTGGATACACCGATTCATTGCCGCTGAAAAACAGATGGTCACGCTAGATTATGATGCTTTATGCGTTCGTTTTTACCAGTCATTTGTTGCTGATGCCTTGCTTGTTGATCTGGCGGCGCGGGTGACGTCCGGGTTAGAACCGCATGTCCCGCTTGCCGCATGGATTGCCGCAAAACAGGCGCAGATGCGCTCTGCCAAACGTCTTGGCGGGATGTATTGCCAGATTTTTGGATGCGATCCGGCGCAAGCCCAACGATTAGCGTGGGCCTTTCTAGCTGCGTTAAGTGGTGCCCAGCAACGCGCTATTGATGTGGACGGTAGGGCTGACATGCCAGCCGATTTGCAGAAACTGAGTGTTGTCATGACGAGCCGTGAGGTGTTTTTAAATATGGTTTTACCGCTTGCACCGTATGCCAATGACCAAAATACACCTGTTCAGACATTGTCAAAATGACGAAAATAGTTGAAAAACTAGTGAGTGCCCCTGCAACTGATAGCAACCCGTTTGCATCGATGGGGTTGATCAAATTTTGGCTTATATCCACCCTTTTTTACCTCACATTTCCAATCTCACTCGGGATTTGCTTTGTGGTATTGGGGCCACGCCGAACCCGGCAATTGATAAGTGCATTGGTGCATGATTTTTTACAAACTATTCTGCTTCTTTTGGTGGTAGTAGTGCTTTTGTCATGGGGTGTCTGGCATTTCATGGGTCCACTTCTTGGCGGATGATCAACCGACGCTTGTGTGCGGGCTACTATTAGTGAGTAAAGTTAAGTTTGAGGATATTTTGTGATGTTTGTGGTCTGTGTTGAATTTGAGATTGAGCCGGGTCAAACAGATGTCTTTTTGGCCGCCGTGCGCAAAAACGCAGAGCAGTCATTTAACCAAGAGGTGGGATGCCAACAATTTGATGTTTGTCAGGATAGACAGTTTCCCAATTCTGTATTTTTGTATGAAGTTTATGACGATGAGGCGGCGTTCGAAACACACAAACTTACACTGCATTATGGTGCATTTAATCAAGCCACCGGTGGTATGGTCGTGAACAAGTCAATCCGCCTTTTGAATTTGGACAGCCAAAATCGGTGAACCGGAGCCATTCACGATTGGAGTATAATATATTGAGGAATGCTTAATGTATGATCTAACTCGAAAAATTGCGCTTGTCACTGGCATTGGTGGGCCTGTTGATGCGCTTGGTAACGGCAAGGCAATTGCCATGTTGCTGGCACGGCAGGGGGCCATCATTGAAGGCACAGATATTGACGAGGCGGCTGGAGCCAATACGGTTGCAGCCATTCGCGATGCTGGGGGGACG
>CAJWSS010000164.1:0-3195 GCA_913045915.1 uncultured Alphaproteobacteria bacterium
ATGTTTCATAAATCGATTGGCAGATGTCGGGACATGGTGCCGTCTAGGGCCGTATGCGCGCACCGGTCGCGTCTTCATATGAAAGGGCAACAAGGCTCATATCTGCATCGATACCATGTGCGTCAATCGCTGTCTGTAATGCTTTTAAGGCCGTGTAACCGAGCGGCATGGCTTGTTCCAAATTTGCTGCCATAGCAAGTGCAAGGCCGGCATCTTTCCGCATTAATTCCATGGAAAAGCCCTGATGCATTTTACCAGATAGAATATTGTCAGGTAGGGTAATTTCAGTGGCATAATTACGGCCTGAGCTTTTTTGCAAAATATCAACAGCCTTATCCGGTGCAACGCCTGTATTCACCAACAGCGACACCACCTCGAAAGTGGCCATCCGGCAAATTAAGTTTAGCAAATTATTTCCCGCTTTCACAGCATGTCCAGCCCCAACATCACCAGCATGAAAAATATTGCAGCTGATTATCGACAAGACCGGATGCAAAATTTTGTAAAGCGGATCACCGCCACCAACCATAATGGCAATCACCCCATCTCTGGCCCCACGCGGCCCACCACTGACCGGGGCATCGGCAAAACAAATATCCGATTCTGCTAACCGGCGCGCTTGATCACGGCTTTGCGCTGGGTCACCAGATGTCATATCAACAATGATGTGACGTGAAGATAAATGCGGGGACAGGCCATCCGGCCCGAACAGCACATTTTCAGTCACCGCTGATGTTGGCAAACAGGTGAAAATAATATCACTATGATTTGCTATTTCAGCAAGTGACCCAGCCACCTCAACGCCATCACCAGCAAAAGCATCACATTTCGCCGGATCACTATCAAATACTGACAAAGACTGGCCAACAAGCCGCATGGCAAGGGCCGCCCCCATATTGCCAAGTCCGACAAACCCCAACCGCGGCGATGATGTTTTCCAGGGCCAGTCATATGACAATTGTGACATAACTATATCTCTTTCCAGTAACCGTATTTCAGCAAAATCTAATTGTGTGCCGGGCCGTTTTAACCCTGATTTATACTGTAAACTGATGACAGCATATGTCTCGTTAAAATGATGTGGCACCGTCAAAAATATGGCAAATTTTTCATCCCCCCATCACCTATAACGCGGCTTCATAAACGAATTCAGCCTATTGACCTCAACTACAGAGCGTTTGATAGTGGCGGGGAAGAATTTTGCCTAACTATTATGTCTATAGCTATCTGGATCTTGCATTTTTGATGGTTTCATCACCCCCCCGGCGTATGCCAGATTCACTGGCGGCTCTATTTGTTTTTGCATTTTGTCTGGTGATGATCGCTAGTAGCCGCGGCATGGGGGAAACCTATGCCATTTTTTTGCTCCCATTGAGCGAGACCTTTAGCTGGAACCGGGCGAATGTCACATCTATCTATGCCATTTACATGGTGGCATTTGGCTTTGGTTCATTACTGTCCGGTTTGGTGTTTGACCGATTTGGGCCGCGTTTCAACTATATGATCGGCCTAACACTGTTAGCCGGGTGTTACGGCTTCGCCGGCAAGCTTGACTCGCTGGTCAGTTTTTATCTTGTGATTGGCATTTGTGGCGGCATTGGTGCGGCAATGGTCGGGATCGTGCCAACACAAAGCCTGATCTCGCGCTGGTTTCACAGACGCCGCGGCACAGTGCTGTCGATTGCCTATTCTGGCCAAGGCATTGGCGTGATGTTACTGGCACCAGCGGCGCAACTGGCCATTCAGCAATTTGGCTGGCAACAAGCCTATGGTCTGGCCAGCCTTGGATTTGTCATGGTTTTCATACTGATGGTACTTTTGCCGTGGCGGCGCATTGCCGCTGGCATGATTGCCCCTGAAAATCCGGCCGATGACACCGTCCCACCAACGAAAACATCGCGAGGCCCAAGCCTAGCAGAAGCCGTGCGATTGCCCGAATTTTGGGGGTTTTTTGTTATTTTTGGTGCGTCAGCTATTTCGGTATTTGCCGTTTCATTGCAGACCGTTGCCTATCTCATTGAACAGAATTTCAGCGCGGTACAAGCCGCGTTTGCCTTTGGCAGCATCGGCATGCTCACCGTGATTGGGATCGCCATCACCGGCATGCTCGCCGACCGTTATCCCCGTCATTTGGTGGCAACAGGCAGTTACGGTTTGACCATTATCGGCATCTTGGCACTGGCGTCTTTGCAACATGTGCCACATTGGGGATTGCTGGGCCTATTCGTTTTATGTTTTGGACTTTCGGCCGGGGCGCGCGGTCCCATTATCACCACCCAAATGGCAGAGCTATTTGCCGGGCGCGGCCTTGCATCAATTTTTGGTGCGACCAATATCGGGCAGGGTTGCGGCGCGGCACTTGGAGCGTTTATCGCCGGGTTTCTCTATGACACCACAGGCGGTTATAATACCGGCTTTGTGATCAGCTTGACCTTCGCCTTGGTTGGCTTATCAATGTTTTGGGTGGTGCCTGCCATTCGCCATGGAAAAAGGCCGGGCTAATCAAACGAGCCGCCAGCACCCTTAACTGATTTCACCCTCAGCTGATTTCACGAGCCCGGAGCCGTAGATAAAAAAATCATCACCGCCCCCCAGCGATCGCGTCACTTCACAGATTATTTTGAATAGCTTTTTAGGTAGGCAATAACGTTGGCACGATCTTCCTCTTTACGCAAACCAGCAAACACCATACGCGTCCCTTTAACATAGGCTTTTGGCTTTTCAAGATAGCCATCAAGGGTCTCTTCATTCCAAACGATGCCACTCGATTTCATCGCCTTTGAATATTTTTTATACCCGTCAGCACTACCAGCGGCCCTGCCCATGATATTAACCAGATGCGGCCCAGTTTTATGCTTCTCAGCATCAACCACATGACAAGCTTTGCATTTTTTAAATACCTTTTCACCAGCAGCCGCATCGCCAGTTGCCAAAGCCGGGGTTGCTGACAAACCAAAACCCAACGCAATGAGGGGAAGTGTCTTCATAAATTTCATTGGTAATCCATCCCTTAGTCAAAATTATCAATACTAGCGATAGCATCAGATGGCCTTGTGCGTCACGTCAATCTTTTGAGCCAGCACCCAGCAGGCTGGCGGTTGCTAAAAAATTTTATGTGTTATCCGCTGGTTTGCCACCTGATAAATACGTCTATGTTTTCAACGCCAGCCTCTATATAAACTGAAAGATATTTTC
>CAJWSS010000165.1:0-3093 GCA_913045915.1 uncultured Alphaproteobacteria bacterium
CCACAACCATATCAGCTTGGGCAATCGCCTCTGCCAAAAGAGCATTACTTGAACAGCGCGTTTCAATGCTGTGACCAAAAATATCTGACAAATAGCGCAACCGTGGCACTGAACGGTCAAAAACTATTACGCGTGCGCCCATGCCCACAGCCATTTTTGTCGCATTCATTCCGACCACTCCACCACCAATCACAACAACTTCGGCTGGCGCGGTGCCCGGTACTCCAGAGATCAGGATGCCGCGTCCACCGGCATTAGCTTTGAGGTGCGTTGCCCCCTCAATAACAGCCAAGCGGCCGGCAATCTCGCTCATTGGTGCTAAGAGTGGTAATCCACCAGCATCATCTGTGATTGTCTCATATGCGATCGCGGTGCACCCTGACTCGGCAAGACCGTAGGCTTGTGGAGCATCAGCAGCTAAATGTAAATAAGTGAATAAAATCTGATTTGATGACAATTGCACCCACTCGCTTGGTTGTGGTTCTTTGACCTTGATAATCATGTTTGCTTTAGAAAACACATCCGCGGCTTCCGCGGCGATGGTGGCGCCAACCGCGATATACTCATCATCATTTGCCCCAATTCCTGCACCAGCTTGTGTTTCTATTAGCACCTCATGACCAAGACGAACCAGCTCGGCAACCGAACTCGGCACAAGGCCAACGCGAAATTCACGGGTCTTTATTTCCTTTGGCACCCCAATAAGCATTGCCTGTCTCCCTCAGATAAAATTTTGACGAAACCAACACAGACATGGCCGAAGTTATCTTCGCACCAACGAAACCATATCTGATATATTTTGCTATAATATTCGAATTTTTAATCTATTTCTGACTTATTTCTTGTATGAAAATATATTTTTTCGAATAAATTAATGTTATATAATGATAATAAGAAATATTATTCGAATTTTAAAACAGGGGTTTTTATGGATCGCATTGACCGATCAATTTTGGCAGCGTTACAGGAAAATGCGCGTATTTCGAATGTGGATCTTGCCACTCATGTGGGCCTGTCCGCGTCAGCTTGTTTGCGCCGTGTTGCCCAGCTTGAGGCCAACCATGTGATTGCCGGCTATCATGCCAATGTGAACGCCGCCAAGATGGGCTATGATGTGCTGGTCTTGATGCATATCACCTTGCATGGACAATCTGCGGCAATGATGGCTGAATTTGAGGACGCCGTTTCGCGCATTCCGCAAGTGCTGGCATGTTTTTTGATCGCTGGCAGCAATGATTATATTTTGCGCGTTGCGGCACGTGATGTGAATGATTTTGGCCGTATTCACAGCACCAATCTATCCGCCTTGCCCCATGTTATGCGAATGGAAAGCAATTTTGTGCTTCGTGAAGTGATCAATCGCGGCATGCCAGCTGATGAAATTTGAAGAGTTTCTGTCGCTGGTTAGTTTGCCGATAAAGCCCCGCCATTTATTTGCGGTATCGCGGTAATCGCCGCGCCATCCAGGGCCGCACGCATGGTGCGGATGGCGGTGATTTTTTCAACCAAAGGTTGCCAATCATCCGCGGCCGCAATGGGCGCCCACAACGCTTCCACTTCATCGATTGTCAAAGATACAGCTTCGGTCTCATTGAAATGCGGATGTTGCAGGGCATTTGGCCGGACCAGGTGCGCGCCAGACAGTATGTCAAGAAGCGGCACCCACACATCGTCATCATAGCCCGCAGACCGCGCTTTGCCGCCAAACAAATCATGAAAAATTTGGTCAAACCCGTGATCAGAAGCTTTGGCCGCGGTAAAGAGCTGGCGGGCCAGCATGGCATCGCGTTCGTCATCTGTGGTGTCAAAGGCAATGCCGAGTCGTCGTTGAACTGCCTTTGCCAACGCCGATTCTAATGTGGCATAAAATCCATGCAGACAATCTTCCAATGTGGACTTTGGCACCAGCTTGACAAAACAATCGGCTAGACGGCATACCGCCCACATGGCGGCATCTGGCTGTCTGCCATAGGCGTAACGACCTGTCTGGTCGAAATAAGCCGCGGTCAATCCGGGGTCAAATTTTGGCAGAAACCGCCATGGCCCATAATCAAAGCTCTCGCCGGTCACATTAAAATTATCTGTATTGAGAACGCCATGCACAAATCCGGCCGCCATCCAATTGCCAGCTGTTATGGCTATTCGCCCTGCGATGGCCTGCAACAAATCAACCAGCAAATCTGCGGTTTCGGCATCGGCATTCACCACCGCGCCGCCGTTGGTATCTGCATAATAATGGCGGGCGACATGGCGCGCCAACATGTCTATTCCATCGGCATCATCATGATAAAAAAGCCGCTGAAAACTGCCAATTCTAATATGGCTATGAGACAGGCGGACAAGCACCGCTGAGCGGGTTGGTGACGGTTCATCTTGACGTTGTAAAGATTCGCCAGTTTCGATCACGGACAATGTTTTGGAGGTCTGCACGCCGAGCGCCTCAAGCATTTCAGTTGCCAAAATTTCCCGCACTGCACCTTTGAGGGTCAAACGCCCGTCGCCTAACCTCGAAAATGGTGTGGTACCACTGCCTTTGGTGCCTAAATCCATAAGCCGGCCGACAGCATCATAAAATTGGGCAAATAAAAAACCCCGACCATCGCCAAGCTCGGGATTATAATGACCAAATTGATGGCCATGATAGCAAAGTGCCAGTGGTGTTTCAAAACTACCAGCAAATGGCACAAACCTGCCAAAATGAGATACCCATTCAGCCTCACCAAGGTGGTTGAGGCCAATTGATTCGGCGGCGGCATCATTGCGATAACGAAGCTTATGCGCTGGAAATGACGCTGCACTGACCGCCCGATAGAAACGGTCATCTAAATTTTGGTGGATATTCGCTGGCCGAGAAACCGGTTTTTTTGTTGAGTTTGTCACAATTTTTCATTCGATTAATTGATCCGACAGGGCGATATCTGGCATGTTATGACGTCTAGTTCTGATGCGACGCAAAACGCCGTAGTAAAATTTGCTAAGGTCACCCAAACTGTTGAGGGAATTTAAAAAGGTCGAACCGCACCAGCGTACATTGGTGGCAAATTTTTCACAATAATAGACGGCCTTCCCTATCATCTCAATACATAGATAGCA
>CAJWSS010000166.1:0-3037 GCA_913045915.1 uncultured Alphaproteobacteria bacterium
TCGATTGGCATCACGTAATTGGCGCAAAATCCTATAATTTGCGCCAATCTGGCCAAATGGGTGGTCAAAACAGCATGAATAAAGCGGGATCTGGACCGGACTGGCAATCGCCTGTCTTTTGTACCTTTTTGACCGCGGTGATGATGCAAATAGCATTGACAGGCCGGGTTTTGCGGCCTATACCCCGCTACAGCTCATTAACAGGTAAACAACTTTTAAAGGAGCGTTCAGATGAAACGCACCTATCAGCCAAGCGTATTGGTACGCAAACGTCGCCATGGATTCCGCTCTCGGATGTCAACCGTTGGTGGTCGCCGGGTCTTGCGGGCACGTCGTGCAAAGGGTCGTGCGCGCCTTTCTGCCTAGATGCAGATATGCCAGTCGAGGGATACCTGAACGGTGTCTAAACTCCAGTCCATGCCAACGCGCCGGGATTTTTTACAGGCTCGAAATAAAGGTGAAAAGGCCCTTGCACGCGGTTTGGTGATCCAAGCCATCTGCCGTGATACAGACAGTTGGCGTGTTGGTCTCACCGCTTCAAAAAAAATAGGAAATGCCGTGTGTCGTAACCGCGCACGTCGCCGTATGCGCGCGCTGGCGCGCCAGCATCTTGCCCCATTGGCCCGCCCGGGTGTTGATTATGTATTGATTGCGCGGCATGACACCATCAGCTGTGACTGGCAGGATCTTGTCACCGGCTTGAAAAAAGCCATTGGGTATTTGCATCATAAATTACCAGATCAAACAGTGCTGTCATCATGATGGTCTGGATGAGGCACAAAGTCAGCACTGCGGTGCGCTTATGTTTGACCGGTTTGATCCAACTCTATCAAATCTGTCTGTCGCCCTTATTAGGGGCGAACTGCCGTCATTTGCCAAGCTGTTCGCATTATGCAAAAGATGCGCTAAACATGCATGGCCCCTTGCGCGGATCATACTTTGCGTTAAAACGTATCCTGCGTTGCCACCCATGGGCTGAACCAATGGTTGATCCAGTGCCGTCGCCGTTAAAAAAACCGACGCCCGCGGTAAAAGTTAAAGGTTGAATGAATGACTCCGGAAAATCGTAATCTTATTATGGCCGTTGCCCTGTCGATGATTGTTCTGCTGGGGTGGCAGCTTTTTGTCATTCAGCCAGAGATGGAGCGCGAAGCCGCTGAACAAGAACGGATTGCCGCTGAAATGGCAAAATCTGGCGCCGGCGCGCAAACAACGGGTCAGCCAAGCGTATCTGCGACGACTGGCACCCCCACCGTTGGGGGCACTGCCGCGGCGCCGAAAGCTGTCGATACTGCCAAACGGATCGTGATCGATGCGCCACTGGTGCGTGGGTCATTTTCGTTGCGTGGGGCGCGTCTCGATGATGTGATTTTGACCGGTTATAAAGAGTCGCTTGATGATGATTCGGACAATATTCACTTTTTACAAAAAACTGGTTCTGACATGCCGTTCTTTGCTGAATTCGGTTGGTCGTCTTCTGACGCCAATCAGGCCATGCCGAACGCTGAAAGCCTGTGGTCTACCGACCGTGATGTTTTGTCGCCATCACGCCCAGTCACGCTGACATGGGATAATGGCCAGGGCCTGACGTTCAGCCGGCGTATTTCGATTAATGATGATTATTTATTCGCGGTTGAAGATTCGGTCACAAGCACCTTGGCTGGTGATATCACGCTCTATCCTTATGGTCTGGTCCGCCGGCATGGAACGCCCACCACCACCGGCATGTATATTTTGCATGAAGGTCCGTTGGGTGTATTTGATGAGACATTGAAAGAAGAGGATTACGGCGATTTACGTGATGCTGGGGCGAACGGCATTAAAGTGACCCCTGAAACCGCTGGCGGCTGGGTTGGGATCACCGACAAATATTGGCTGGCCGCGTTATTGCCGGTACAGACCAAAAGCTATAATTTTGGCTTTCAATCTTTAGCGGGAAATGGCGATCGCTATCAGGTTGATTATATTGACCCGAACGGGCTGTTGCTCAGCAATGGCGGCACCGTCACCAGCGAAAGCCGGTTATTTGCTGGCGCTAAAAAAGTGGCGTTGCTCGATTATTATGCGGAACAATTGAACATTCCAAATTTTGATCTGGCGATTGATTTTGGCTGGTTCTATTTCCTGACCAAGCCATTTTTCTATGCGATCAACTGGTTGTATGGTGTCTTTGGTAATTTTGGTTTGGCGGTGCTGGGCTTTACCGTCATCGTAAAACTCGTCTTCTTCCCGCTTGCCAATAAATCTTACCGGTCGATGGCCAAGATGCGGTTGCTCGCACCTAAATTGCAGACCCTTCGCGAGCGCTTTGGTGATGACCGTATGAAGCTAAATCAGGAAATGATGGCGCTTTATAAAGCCGAACAGGTCAACCCAGCGGCCGGCTGTTTGCCGGTTCTGTTGCAGATTCCAGTGTTTTTTGCGCTGTATAAAGTGCTGTTTGTGACAATTGAAATGCGGCATGCACCATTTTTTGGTTGGATTGCCGATTTGTCAGCCCCCGATCCGACATCAATCTTTAATCTGTTTGGCCTGTTGCCTTATTCGGTGTCTTTCCTGCCGCCGTTCCTCCAGCTTGGCGTGTGGCCGATTTTGATGGGTATTTCGATGTTCCTGCAAATGCGGCTGAATCCAGCGCCGCCTGACCCGATTCAAGCCAAGGTGTTTCAATTCATGCCGATTTTCTTTACCTTCTTGTTGGCAACATTCCCGGCAGGTCTGGTGATTTACTGGACATGGAACAACCTGTTATCAATGGCGCAGCAATGGTACATCATGAAACGCGTGGCCCGCGGCTAGACACAGGCGATCTGGAAACAGGTCGGTTGCTGTTTGCTGGCAGTTGCGATTTTATTGCCGCCGCCAATAATATGAAGGCGTTACCGCCTGTTACGCGTCCAGAGATTTGTTTTGCCGGGCGGTCAAATGTCGGCAAATCCTCGTTGGTTAATGCTCTGACCGGACGGCGCATGCTGGCCCGTACGTCACAAACGCCGGGCCGGACCCGTCAATTGATTTTTTTTAATCTGGCAGACCG
>CAJWSS010000167.1:0-3016 GCA_913045915.1 uncultured Alphaproteobacteria bacterium
CCTTCAACCAGACATCAACATCGGTCTCGTCAACCGAGGCAGGTGGACTGCCAATACCGGCATTGTTGAATAACACATCAAGCCGCCCCCAGCTTGCCATGGCTGTGGCAAAGGCAGTTTCAACATCATCTGGGTCAGATACATCACACGGCAAAATCAATGCGTTTTCATGGCCATTTGCCGCGCTTTCAAGGGTGGCGGCCCGCCGACCCAGAAAGCCGACCTTATAGCCATTTTCTAGAAAGGCGGTGGCGGTGGCCTTGCCAATGCCGCTACCGGCGCCTGTTACAATGATGGTCTTTTGCATGCCTCTGCCTTTTTTAAAATTCACTGATCTTGTCGCATAGTCTAGCTTTTAGCGGGGCATTGGTCTATGCGGCAATCGCCCCTGGAACAAAACTGTTTTTTGCTAGGCAAATGCCGGGCGCACGCGCTATGAAAGCGCGGTGAGAAAGGCTATTTAAAGGACATATTGTGGGCGTTGGTGTTGCGTTTGTTGTGCATCCTGAAGTGCGGTTCAGCCCGTCAAAACGCCCGGCAGAGCAAATGCTTGCCGAGGCTGGTCTTCTTGCCGAAGCCATCGGTCTGGAAATTGGCCATGCCGAAACCATCAGCTTATCTACGGTGCGGGCTGGGTCATTCTTTGGCAAAGGCGTGACAACAAGGCTTGGCGAACTTGCTAGTGACTGTGATGACCCGGTGGTCATCATTAACACCGCCCTGTCGCCTGTCCAGCAACGCAATTTGGAAATGGCCATCGGGGCCAAGGTGATTGACCGTACCCAGCTTATTTTGGAAATTTTTGGGGCACGCGCACAAACACATGCTGGCCGCTTGCAGGTTGAATTGGCCGCGCTCAGCTTTCAGCGTAGCCGGCTGGTGCGAAGCTGGACACATTTGGAACGCCAACGTGGTGGCGGCGGGTTTTTGGGTGGCCCCGGCGAACGCCAGATCGAACTTGACCGCCGGATGCTGATGCGGCGGGTGACACAAATTAAGCTGGAATTAAAAGACGTGGTGCGTACCCGCACCTTGCAACGGCGCAATCGAGTCAGAGGTGAAACCCCAACAATTGCGCTGATCGGCTATACTAATGCTGGCAAATCAACATTATTTAATCATCTGACCGGGGCAGGAGTGCTGTCAAAAGACATGCTTTTTGCCACGCTTGACCCAACCATGCGTGAGGTGACGCTGCCATCAGGGCGGCGTGCCATATTGGCGGATACGGTTGGCTTTATTAGCCAGCTACCAACCGAATTAATTGAGGCATTTAAAAGCACGCTTGAAGAAGTTGTCCATGCGGATCTTCTGCTTCATGTTCATGACGCCGCCTCACCATTTGTCAGTGAAGATGCTGATGATGTCGCTACTGTTCTCGATGATTTGGGACTTGATGAGGCACGCCAACAGCAATGCGTCATGCATATCTTCAATAAATCTGATTTGTTAGAGGATGGTGATCAGCGGCTGTGGCTTGATAAAAAATATAATGGCGGGGTTTTCACCTCGGCAAAGCTCGGAACGGGTGTTGATGATTTGCTGCACGCCATAGATGGGTATTTGGCCCAAGATTCGGTGCAAGCGGTGGTGGAAATTAAGCCCGAGGATGGCGCGGCACGGGCATGGCTCTATGAACATGCTCATGTGCGCGATTCAAAATTTGATGATGGCGGATGTGAAACCCTGACCATCAGCATCAGCCATGCTGATCATGCCCGCTTTTATGCGCGGTGGCCACATCTTGGCTAGGCTGTTTTTTTGTGCCGAGTGATGGGCCTTGCATGCACTATCAACACGCATTTCATTTGCGGTTCCAAAGAAGAATAGATTAGTCTAAAGCATCTTTTGTCCGGGCAAAGCTGGTGCGTTGCGCCGCACTGCCGAAAATCGAGGGTTAAATGGTCGATCAACAACGTATTGTTTTTCTCAATGGGAAATTTGTGCCTGAAGCTGAGGCAAGCCTGCCTATTTTTGATCGCGGTTTGCTGTTTGCCGACGCTGTTTATGAAGGCTTTGGCATATTGGATGGGCAGATCGTTGATTTTATCTATCATATGCAACGGTTGGAACAATCGCTGGCGAAAATTGCTATCCCCATCACATTTACCACCGACAGTATGTTTCATGATATGATGGCATTAATCGAAAAAAATGCGGTTAAAAATGGGTTTCTATACCTGCATGTGACGCGGGGCGCGGGTGACCGGGCATTTCATTACCATGATGCGTATATCCCAAATATATTTGCCTTTACCCAAGGCGAAAAATTTGCCGCTGACGATATGCCGCCGGCCATTACCCTGCGAACCGCGCCCGATTTGCGCTGGGCCCGCCGCGATATTAAATCAACCAATTTATTAGCCCAAGTGATGGCAAAACATGCCGCACATAAGGCTGGTGATTACGAAGCGCTGATGATTGATCAGGACGGCTATGTGACCGAGGCGGGATCATCGAGCTTCTTTTTTATCAAAGACAATGAATTATTCATCAGGCCGGTCACCAATGAAATCTTGCATGGTATCACAAGGCAAACCATGTTGCGCGTGGCCCAGCAGATGGATCTGAAATTTGTTGAACGCATCTATAAATTAGATGAGGTGCTACAGGCTGATGAGGCGTTGATTACCGCGTCATCTATTTATGTTTTGCCGGTCAGTAAAATTGATGACCATGTGATTGCTGATGGCCAGGCCGGGCGCTTCACGGTGGCGCTGCGCAAAGCCTACCTAGAAACAGCCAGAGCCGAATTTTACCAGCCAACAGACAGCTGACGTTAGGATTTTGGCGGCGCGGCAAATCGCGTCACCAGAAACACCCCAGCGGACGCCATGAAAAACCCAGCCACTGTCGTTAGGGTGAGGGGTTCTGCAAGCCAGACATTGGCAATCAGCGCGGTGGTTGGCGGCACCAAAAATAACAGCGATGTCGTGGCGGCGACACTGTCTCGTTTGATTAAAATCATTAAAATAATATAGGCGCCGGTGGATACAACCAAGACCTGCCAAGCCAG
>CAJWSS010000168.1:0-2976 GCA_913045915.1 uncultured Alphaproteobacteria bacterium
GCCAGCACAACCCCGAGCTACGTGTTTGATGATCGTGGCACTGTTTATGTTTACCTTGATGGGCATTTGCATTCGACTATCGGCTGAGCATTTACCGGTAATTGAAGTGGTGTTTTTCCGCAACTTTCTGGCTGTGCTTATTTTACTGCCGCTAGTAGCTCGCGTTGGGTTTGGCACGCTTTACATGCGTCGGCCAAAACTGTTTTTCTTGCGTGCGGCAATTAATGCGGTTGGCATGTTTTGTGGCTTTACTGCCCTGACATTAATTCCGCTGGCGCAGATGACCGCGCTCAGCTTTACCACCCCATTATTTGTCACAATCGGTGCCGTGCTATTTCTTGGCGAGGTCATCCGGGCGCGCCGGATCGCCGCCATCTGTGTTGGGTTTTTAGGCACTCTGATCATCCTGCAACCCGGCTTTGCTGACCTGACAGCTGGCTCATTTCTGGCACTGGTTCACGCTCTTACAATTGCGATGGCGTCTTTAATTGTGAAAGTGCTCACACGCAGCGACAGCCAGCACGCCATCGTGACTTGGATGGTAGTGATGCAGGCACCCTTGGCATTGATCCCGTCGCTATGGGTTTGGCAATGGCCGGATCTTTTGACCTGGGGGTTTTTGTGGGGCATGGCGTTATCCGGTACGATTGCCCATCTTTGTTTCACCCGCGCCTTTAGCCTTGTTGACATCACCGCATTGCAACCGCTGGAATTTATTAAATTGCCATTTGCGGTAATACTTGCTTGGGTCGTTTTTGCTGAATTGCCTGGCCTTTGGACATTTGTGGGTGGTGCGGTAATTTTTGCATCAACCGTTTATATCACCCGCCGTGAGGCGGCTACTAAGCTATCGGTTCAGCCAACCGCTGGCCCAAGTGAACCGCGGTTGTAAGGAGACGATCAACATCCTCAGAGATTTGTCTCAACTTCCCAATACAATGGCACGCCACAATCAAAAATTGTAACTTCGCCTTTGTCAGTTTTTCGGCTGGCAGGAAAGGCTACAGCTTGATCACGTTTCACAAGTTTGATTTTGTCATCAGCTGGTGGCAAACCATAAAACGCTGCCCCATTAAGCGAGGTAAATGCCTCTAGCTGATGAAGCGCTGACTCGGCTTCAAACACATGGGCCAAACATGACAATGTATTTGGCGCTGTATAAATGCCGGCACAGCCGCATGCTGATTGCTTATCAGCATCAAGATGCGGCGCGCTATCTGTGCCAAGGAAAAATTGCGGTGCACCAGATGTCGCCGCAGTCACGAGTGCCAAACGATGACGTTCACGTTTGGCTACAGGCAAGCAGTAATAATGCGGCCTGATACCACCAGCCAAAATATGATTGCGGTTGATAAATAAGTGATGCGTAGTAATCGTGGCTGCCACATTGCCACCAGCATCACGCACAAAATCAACACCATCAGCTGTTGTAACATGCTCTAGAATAATTTTTAGTCCAGGTAACCTCGCACGCAAAGGTGTCAACACCCGGTCAATAAATACCGCTTCACGGTCAAAGATATCTATCGATGGGTCGGTTACCTCGCCGTGTACGCAAAGGGGCAAGCCAATTTCTGCCATAGCGTCCAGAACCGGGCGCACCTTGTCAAAATCACGAACCCCCGATGCTGAATTGGTTGTTGCCCCCGCCGGGTAGAGTTTGACTGCGTGAATAATGCCCGCCTGAGCCGCCGCCACAACATCACTGGCATCGGTGGTTTCGGTCAGATACAGCGTCATCAGCGGTTGAAATTTGGGGTAGCCAATACAATGTGCCAAAATCCGGTCCCGGTAGGCGCTGGCATCAGCCCCCGTCACCACTGGCGGCACCAGATTGGGCATCACAATCGCCCGGCCAAAATGCTGGGCGGTATCCGCCACAACCGCCGCCAGCATAGCCCCGTCGCGCAGGTGAAGATGCCAGTCATCTGGCCGGCGCAAAGTCAAAGATGTGATCGGTTCAGCCGCGGCCATATTATGCTCCATAAATTCGATCTTGTTCGGATCAGCCGCTCAGCCCAGCACTATGTCAAACGTTTTATACGGCACGGAGGCTACGTCAGTCTACTATGACGCCATCTGAATTGACCAGACAGATCATCCGCGTTTGCGTTGAAATGGCTGGGCTGTGCGCGTCATGCCGCAACAGCTAGACGTTCAGCAACAGATATTCCCGCTCCCACGGGCTGATCACTTCTAAAAAGGCTTCAGCTTCAGCCCGTTTCACCTCAACAAATAATTTTACGAAATCCTCACCGAGTACAGGGTGTAGGGCCTTGGCCCGCTCCAGCGCATCAAGTGCCACATCCAGATTTCGCGGTAAGGTTTCCAAATCTTCACCACTCACCTTGCGTGGTCGCGTAGGGCGCCGCTCTTCCTGTAATCCCAACCAGACCGCCGCCAGTGTTGCGGCGATAGCCAAATAAGGGTTGGCATCTGCCCCAGGGATGCGGTTTTCTATCCGGCGACTTTCTGCCGCGCCAATTGGCACCCGCAGACCAACCGTGCGATTATCCATGCCCCATGCCAAATTGGCCGGCGAATCTTCAGTGCCAGTGCGACGGCGGTAACTATTTACATAAGGCGCCATTAACGCCATCGCACCACTCAGATAACGTTGCATGCCGGCAAGCGAATGATAGAAATCATCGCTTTCTGAACCATCTGTGTTTGCAAAGATATTTTTTCCACTCTTTTTTGAATTGACAGATATGTGGATATGCATAGCACTCCCTGGCTGTTCTTGCATTGGTTTTGCCATGAACGTGGCATGCAACCCATGGTTGATAGCGGTTTGCCGCACAGTGCGTTTGAACAAAAATGCCTGATCAGCCAGTTCTAGCGCGCTACCATGATTAAAATTAATTTCCATTTGTGCAGCGCCAGCCTCATGGCTGAGCGTGTCAATATCAAGCCCCTGAACATCACAATGATCATAGATTTCTTCAAATAGCGGATCAAATTCATTCACCGCAT
>CAJWSS010000169.1:0-2955 GCA_913045915.1 uncultured Alphaproteobacteria bacterium
AGGGAATTGCCGCGATGGCATTTGGCCTGTTTACCGGCAAGCCTGCCCGGCTTCTAGTTGGCCCGGGCAACCGGTTTGTGGCCGAGGCAAAACGCATGCTGTATGGCCGCGTTGGTATTGATATGTTTGCTGGTCCAACTGAAATTGCCGTGATTGCTGATGAAACAGCCGATGCTGCGGTGGTGGCTGAAGATCTTGTCAGTCAGGCCGAACATGGCCCGGACTCGCCAGCCTGGTTGATCACTACATCGCGTAATTTGGCCGAGGATGTGATGGCGCAGATGGATCGGCACATCAACGCCCTACCAGAGATTGCAAAGAATGCGGCGACGGTGGCTTGGCGCGATTATGGCGAGGTTATTTTATGCGATAGTGATGAAGAAGCGGCAGCGATTTCAGATGAATATGCCGCCGAACATCTAGAGGTGCATACTGCCAAAGACGCATGGTATACAAATCGGCTGAAAAATTATGGGTCGCTGTTTGTTGGTGAAGAAACAACGGTGACTTACGGGGATAAATGTTCTGGCACCAACCATATCTTGCCAACCAAAGGGGCGGCGCATTACACAGGCGGGCTGTCGGTGCATAAGTTTATGAAAGTTGTCACCACCCAGCGCATGACCCGCGAGGCCAACCGCGAAGTGGGGCAGGTAGCAGCGCGAATTTCACGCCTTGAGGGCATGGAAGGCCATGCACGCGCCGCAGATGTGCGTTTGCGCAAATATTTCCCAGGAGAAAATCTTGGTTAATGTTTCGAAAGGTCTGTTTTCGGTAGCTGGTAAAACCGCGCTGATCACTGGTGGTGGCAGTGGCATAGGCGGCTTTATGGCACAGTCTCTTGCTGATGAAGGTGCAACTATTTTGCTGGTCGGTCGGCGTGAGGACAAATTGAAAGAGGTGCTTGGCGCGCGGGATGGAAACATCTTTATGATTGATTTGTGCAAGGCCGGTGCGAGCGAACGTCTTTTCAAAATGGTCACTGACTCCGGGTATCAGCCAGATATTATTGTGAATGCGGCTGGCATAAACCCACGGTTGCATGCCGATAAAATTGACGAAGAAATGTGGACTTATACGGTACATCTCAATTTAAATGTGCCATTTTTAGTCACGCAAAAGTTCGTGCCGGGTATGAAGGCAAATGGCTGGGGCCGGATTATCAATATCGCATCAATGCAGTCCAGCCGGGCATTTCCAAATGGCATATCTTATGGCGCTGCCAAGGGCGGCGTGACTCAACTTACGCGTGCTATGGCTGAAGCTTGGTCTGCTTATGGCATCACCGCTAATGCCCTTGCGCCTGGTTTTTTTCCAACCGAACTGACAGCTGCTCTGTTTGCTGACCCGAATACCGCGGCAGATTTAGCGTCGCGGACAGCGATGGGAAGAAATGGAGAGCTTGAGGATCTTCGTGGGCCATTATTGTTTTTGGCCTCTGAAGCCGGGGCATATGTCACTGGCCAAACGATTAATGTTGACGGGGGTATGACAGCAAAATGAGAGCTCTTGTTTATACAGGAACGCAATTATCAGAAATTCGCAACGTGCCTGCCCCTGTTTGCGATCGGGAACAGGTTGTTGTTGATTTGGCGTTTTGCGGCATTTGCGGGTCTGATATGCACGCGTGGCATGGCCATGATGAACGCCGGGTGCCGCCATTGGTTTTGGGGCATGAAGCTGTCGGCGTGGCGAATGACGGGCCACTGCAGGGACAACGCGTGGCCATTAACCCATTGATGACATGTGGCGCGTGCGTGTCTTGTGTATCAGGTAACGAGCATTTATGTGCAAAGCGGGAATTGATTGGCATGCGGGTGCCGGGTGCATTTGCTGAAAAAGTGGCCATCAAGGCGCAGAATCTGACGATCCTTCCTGATGATTTGTCGTTTGTCGAGGCGGCATTGGCTGAACCCTTGGCCTGTTCGGTACATGCCGTGCGTTTGGTGCTTCAACATGCTGATGATGATCAGGCGGCAACGATAGCCATCCTAGGTGGCGGGGCGATTGGTCTCTTGGCAGGCAAGGTTTTTCTGGCCTATGGCTATCACAATATTTGGATTGCTGAGCCGAATCCATTGCGCCGTTCGGTGCTGGAAAAGCTGGGTAATTTTAACACCTATGATCCAACAAAATCCAATCAATGCCCACAAAATGTCGATATGATTATTGATGCGGTGGGGTCTGGCACCACCCGGCGCACGGCGTCAGCAATGGTGCGGCCCGGCGGGGTGATTGTACATATCGGGTTGCAGGATAATTTAGATGGGTTGGACGCCAGACGCATCACCTTGCAGGAAATCACCTTTAAGGGCACCTATTGTTACCGCAATGATGATTTTGCCGAAGCCTTGCGGCTGTTGCATGATGGCGCGGTCAGCGGGTCTGGCTGGGTCGATGTGCGGCCATTGGCGGATGGTGCGAGAGCCTTTCAAGATATTCATAACGGCACCGCGCCACCGAAAATTATTCTAGACATATCGTCATAACATACGTCGGTGGGGGCGTATCGATGAAGGGATAAATCATGCAGACTGGATACCACACCATCTTTTTGCGCAGCTTGCTATGTGGGCTAGCTGGCTTATTTGGGTTATTTGCGGCTGGCGTGATGATGCCCGTTCAGCCAGCGCAGGCCGATTTTATTGATGGGCGGCAATTACAATTATATTGCGCGTCGCAAAACCCGGCGGATGAGGCCATTTGCATTGTTTATATCACTGGTGCGGTTGATGCGTTTACCACGGTTGATTTGATCGCCGAGAAAACCAACAACACACCAAGGTTTTTTTGCATGCCAGAGGGGGTGGCGCCTGACCAGCTTAAGGCGCTGATGTTGCGCTGGCTTCAGCGCGAGAACACCAATCTTGATTACGCCGCAACTTTGTTGGTATGGGGCGCGATGAAAGACGCGTATGGCTGTTCTTAACGCGGAAAGATATTTTTCGTCGCCAA
>CAJWSS010000170.1:0-2948 GCA_913045915.1 uncultured Alphaproteobacteria bacterium
TAACGCCGCACCAATACCGCCTTGCGCCGCTACCGTGTGGGACCGGGTGGGAAACACCTTGCTGATACATGCGGTTTTCAATCCAGATGCCGCCATCCCCAGCGTCGCACGCAATCCCGCGCCGCCAGCACCAACAACAACAACATCATATTGATGGTCAGTAATTTCATATGCAGTCATGACAAACCTTCCGGTGCTGGACAGATAAGACCAACAGACCCAATTTAAAATGTGATGCGCGCCAGTGCGACAAGACTGACGAGCGCGATTCCCCCTAACGCTACTCTTGCAAACATAATCAACCCGTTACGGCCACTTGCCAACGGCACATAATCTTCAATAATCACCTGAACGCCAAGCGCGGCGTGATAAATGCCCACCGCGATCAGGGCCGCCAGCGGCACCGCGGCTGAGGGGGCGGCAATGAACGCCCGGGCCGCGTCATAGTCAAGCGTCGCCACTCCGCCCAGCAGATACACACAATAGACCATCAGCGGCAAGGTCACGATCGCGCTGAGACGCTGCCACTTCCAATGCGGTACAGCCGATCCATGCGGATTTTTGGATTTTCTAACCATCAGACAACCTGCCTCTACAGCCACACAGCCCATATCAGTGCGGTAATAACAATCGTCAACAGCAACACAATCTGCCCGCTTAGATAGACCGCCGGAATGGTCAGCCCGATGCCGCGATCCCAGGTTAAATGTCGCACCCCATTCAGCGCGTGATAGACAAGCGCCACTGAATAGCCAAACAATATAAATATGCCAATCGGATGGCCAATCACCGTTGCCGCCATGCTGTACCACACATCGCCCGCCGCCAACGCCACAAGCCATAAACATAGCAACAGAGTACCCGCCGCCAATGCCGCACCAGTGGCGCGGTGCGAAATTGACATGATGGATGTCAATTGTGGCCGATAGATTTGTAAATGCGGTGATAACGGACGCGGTTTCGCCATTACAGCCCCTAATAATGCAACGATCATCGTGATTATTTTTATATGAGACGTTCAAACATAATAGTCAATGTGTAAGGGCAAATTCCTTGCATCCTGCGGCGATTTGGACAGAAAATTTTTGGTGTTTGCGTTTTTTGAAAAAGCACGGCACAACAATCCCAATGAAACAAATTTTGTCGATACAGTCAGCCGTGACCTGTGGTTTTGTCGGGAATAGTGTTGCCGCCCCAGTGATCACCACATTGGGTATGCAGCCCCTTCTGATCGACACCATCTCGCTTGCAGCGCATCCCGGCTATGGCACAATCGCCGGCGGGCCAGCGGACCATGCACAATTTACCGCGATTTTAGACGCCCTTGCCACACTTCATGTTCTGCCACAGATCAACTGCGTTGTGACCGGCTATCTTGGCGATGCCAGACAAGCCGGCCCGATTCATAGCATGATTCAAGACTGGCAGGCGGAACGCCATGATGGGCTATATATCCTTGATCCGGTGCTTGGCGATGGGGGCCGGCTTTATGTTGACACCGCTGTTGTTGACCAGATCCGGCAAACACTTCTGCCGCGCGCGCATATTGTCACACCCAATCAATTTGAGCTTGGATTATTGACCGAGAGCCAGATACACAGCGTTCATGATGCCATCAAGGCCGCCAAGACATTGCTGCAACAACACCCGCACCTACAGGCGGTTATTGCCACCGGCATTGCAAATACAGACCATGGTATCAGCGACCTCAAAGTCAGCCGACATAATGTGACCGAATGCGATTATGCAAAACGACCGCATGGTGTGGCTGGCGGGGGAGATTTGCTCACCGCTATTCTCGCTTGTTGGCTCACCGCCGGACATGACCTCAGCGCCGCCTTTGCCGCCGCCAGCCATGATGCCCACCGCATTATAGATGACAGTGCCAGCGCGATTGATATCGCGCTATTTGACAATCTGCAGAGGCTGACCGCCTGTTGCTAACGAACCGCGTCGGCTAGGCGCGCCCAAACAAGCCGCGTTCGGCAATCAACTCGGCAATCTGCACCGAATTTAGCGCCGCCCCTTTACGCAGATTATCTGACACACACCAAAACACCATGCCATTTGGCACGGTTGGGTCTTTGCGAATGCGGCTGATATAGACAGCATCTTCGCCAGCCGCCTCATGCGGTGTGACATAGCCTTCATTGGCACGGTGATCGACCACAACAACGCCTTCGGCATCTTCCAGCAATGTCCGTACACCGGTCTCGGTCATCGGCTTTTCAGTTTCGATAAAGACAGCTTCGCTATGACCAACAAACACCGGGATCCGCACACAATGTGCCACCAGCTCGATAGCCGGATCCAAAATCTTTTTGGTTTCGGCGGTCATTTTCCATTCTTCCTTGGTAAATCCATCATCAAGGAACACATCAATATGCGGAATGGCATTAAAGGCAATCTGCTTGGTAAAAATTTCTGGTTGCACCGTATCATTGACGTAAATGGCACGGGTTTGATTGAACAATTCATCCATCGCTGGCTTGCCAGCACCAGATACCGCCTGATAGGTCGATACCACCACCCGGCGCACACAAAAAGCGTCGTGAAGTGGCTTCAACGCCACCACAAGCTGGGCGGTTGAACAATTCGGGTTGGCAATAATGTTGCGCCCTTTATTTTTGACCAGGCACGACTCGACAGTATCAGCATTCACTTCGGGTACGATTAATGGCACATCATCATCCATGCGAAAGGCTGATGAATTATCGATCACAATACAACCTGCCGCACCCGCCTTTGGTGCAAAGGCTTTTGCGGTGTCACCACCAGCCGAAAATAGCGCGATATCGGCGGTGCTGAAGTCAAATTTTTCCAGCGATTCGACAATAAGCGTTTGATCTTCGCCATAAGACACTTCACGGCCAGCTGATTTTGTCGAGGCCAGCGCATAAATTTTATCTGCTGGAAACCGCCGTTCAGCCAAAGTTTGCAGCATTTCA
>CAJWSS010000171.1:0-2922 GCA_913045915.1 uncultured Alphaproteobacteria bacterium
TCTTGGCGTCACCCTCTTGGCGATTGTTGGTTTGCCATCTTTGAATCGCCCACTTCCTGAAGACCAACCGCTGGTGGCTTTGGAAATTGTGCAAACGGTGCCAACAACCAATGTAAATGAGGGCGGCGAGGTCAATACGGCGAAAGAAGAACAGCAAGCAGCCCAACGTAAAACACCACCACCACCACCACCGCCGCCGCCGCCAAAGCCAGCGCCATCGGCGCCCGACACGCCATCTAAACCAGCCCCGCGGGCGCCCGATCCAACGGCGGAAATAATTCCAGAAAAACCGCTCAATAAACCAAAGCTTGCCGAGGCCCAGCCACCGGTACCGCCAAAGTCAAAACCACAGCAAACGGCGGCTGAAAAAATGCCGACAAAGCTGCCAAAATCGCCGCCAAAACGCGTCAATAAAATGGTGCAGAAAAATGAACTTGCCAAAAAACGGGCGGACGCGCTGACTGGCGTTATGCAGAATCTGGCCAAAGCCAAGGCGGTGAATGAAGATGCGGAAAAAAAACGGCGTGAACAAGAGCGTAAAATTGCTGCAGATAAGCTCAATAACAGTCTAAGCGCCGCGGCTGGTGATGTGCTGAAGGCGCCAGAAAAGCCCGTGATTGGGCCGCTTGGACTGTCTGATATTGACCGATTGCGCGCGCATTTATCCAAATGCTGGGACCCGCCAATTGGCGCGGCTGGCAGTGACACCCTCATTGTTGACATAATTGTGTCGTTAGATCGTGATGGGCGCGTTTTGAGTGCCAAGGTTGATAACAAGCTGCGGTTTAACACAGATCGTATTTATAAGGTTGCGGCGGAAGAAGCCATTCGGGCTACGCGGGAATGTTCTCCCTTGCCATTGCCGCCAGAAAAATACGAACAGTGGAAAAGCTTTGTGTTTGTGTTTGACCCGCGGTTTTTGTCGCGGTGACAAAAGCGGTGTAGGGTGGCAAGATCAATCAGGCCAGCAAGACTGATTTGCGGCGCGTTAGTGGGTCAATGACCTAAACAGGATGCAGATAAAAGGTAAATGATCAAAATGCCAATTATTGTACAGTCAATTTTTTCCCGGTGCCTTGCGATTATAATGGTTTTGTCTGCTGGTCTGGTTCTGACCCTAGCTGATGGTGCCAAGGCACAATTACGCATTGAAATCACCGAAGGGCAGGTCGCGCCCACCCCGATTGCTATCGCTGAATTTACCGGCCCGGATGGCAATGTGACGGAAGTTGGCCGCCAATTAACACAAATTATTTCAGACGATTTAGAAAGTTCAGGCCTGTTTCGGCCAGTCGACAGCGCGGCTTTTATCGACCCCCCAAAGGCCCCTTCGGTAAAGCCAAATTTTGCCAATTGGTCGCCGCTGGGGGTGAAGGGATTGCTCGTTGGCTCTGCCTATATCGATGATGCAGGTATGTTGCAGGTTGAATTTGTGCTGTGGGATGTGGTGATCCAGCGCAACATCACCGCCGGGGGCGGTAATGCAGATCAATCCGGTCTGCGGCGATTGGCCCACCAAATTGCCGATTTTGTTTATGAGGAATTTACCGGCGATAGCGGCTATTTTGACACGCAAGTCGTCTATGTTGCCGAGTCAGGCACGCAGAGCCGGCGGCTGAAACGGCTGGCCATCATGGATCAAGATGGGCACAACCATCGCTATTTAACTTCTGGCCTTGATCTGGTGCTAACGCCGCGTTTCTCCCCGACAGCCAATGAAATTGCTTATTTAAATTATTTTAATGATGAACCGAATGTGTATCTTTTTGAAGTTGCCACCGGCCGTACGGAACGGCTTGGGTCATTCCCTGGTATGACATTTGCGCCGCGTTTTGGGCCGGATGGCGACAAGTTAATCATGAGCCTAGCACAAGATGGCTTGACCGATATTTACGAAATGGACATGCGTACCCAATCGATAAACCAGCTGACAAAATCAGCATCGATTGACACCTCGCCATCCTATTCACCTGATGGCAAGCGCATAGTGTTTAATTCGGATCGCGGCGGGACCCAACAGCTCTATGTGATGGATGCTGACGGTAGTAATGTCCGGCGCATCAGCTATGGCGATGGCCGGTACGCAACGCCGGTCTGGTCACCACGTGGCGACATTATTGCCTTTACAAAAATGGCTAATGGACAGTTTTATATAGGGGTTATGAATGTTGATGGCAGTGGCGAACGACTGCTGGCAGATGGATTTCTCGTTGAGGGGCCAACCTGGGCGCCGAATGGCCGGGTGTTGATGTATTTTAAACAAGAACCGTTTGATGCCAATGGGTCGGGAGGTGACACACATGTGTATCGGATTGATATCACCGGCTTTAATGAACGCCGTATTGTGACCCCGTCAGATGCATCCGATCCAGCCTGGTCACCTCTGCTTCGATAGTTTTTGACCAAGTCTAGTGTGACGCAGATAGTGCCGGAAATGGTCATCAATGGGCAGATTGGCAAAATAGCACAGTAAAATCGTTGTTTTTCATAAAAATTGTATATTTTTTGGTTTCAAAAATGTTAGATTTCCGCTATGTGTCGGTGTGTTGGATGACCGCTTTGTCGGTCGTCACAGAAATTCGCGCGGGAAACAAGCTGTTTCAGCAGGGGTTTTTAAGATAACCCTGAGCTTTTTTTCGGCAAAACAGAACCGCAAAACAGAACCTAGGTTCGCATTTTAAATCAGGAGCATCATGATGTTTCAACGCATACTCGCGATTGTCGCCGCAACTTTTCTACTCGCCGCTTGTGAAACGGCATCACAGGTCAGTGGTGACAGCGCTTCGACAAGTGCTTCGAACACAGCTTCGTCCTCATCCGCCTCATCATCTGCCGCAGATAAAACGCCTGCTGAAAAGCTGGCACAAGTTGGCGACACGGTGAATTTTGACTTTGACAGCGCAGAATTAACCGTGAGTGCGA
>CAJWSS010000172.1:0-2872 GCA_913045915.1 uncultured Alphaproteobacteria bacterium
TGGCTTTCGGCGAATTTTTTGACGTTTTTCACATGGCTGGGGATCAGCATTTTCATCTGATTGCGGGCGGTTTTATAGGCGTCTTCACCCTCAACCAATACTTCGTCAACTTCGCTTGTATACATGTCACGGATTGATCGTTTGATCAGATCGCCTTCTTCATGGATCAGGCATGGGGCCTGTGACTCCAGCGTGCGGTTGCGAATTTCATCCCACAATTTCGACAGATAGGCATAGTCACGAGCAATTTCGGTTTTGGTGCGTTTGGCACCGGCGGTGCGCACAATCACAGCCATGCCCTTGGCTATATCCAGACCGCCAACAACCGTTTTCAGCCGCTTGCGATCGGCTGGGTTGGTAATTTTACGGCTGACGCCGCCGCCCCGGCTGTTATTTGGCATCAGCACGCAATAGCGCCCGGCCAGTGATAAATAGGTGGTCAAGGCCGCGCCCTTATTGCCGCGTTCTTCTTTGACAACTTGCACCAACATGATCTGTTTTCGCGAGATCACTTCCTGGATTTTGTATTTTTTTATTTGGCGTTTTGGGCGGATGTCCTCATCTTCGGCACTTTCACCGCCAACCGTTTCTGGGGTGCCATCGTCGGGTGCATCATCGGCCTCATCGTCTGGCGATGCGCCCTCAGCCTCAATCAAAGCCTCGCGGTCTTCAATCGGAATACGGTAATAATCGGGATGAATTTCACTAAATGCCAGAAACCCCTGACGATTGCCGCCATATTCGACAAATGCAGCTTGCAACGAGGGTTCGACTCGTGTCACCCGTGCAAGATATACATTTCCTTTTAATTGTTTGCGGTTTTCTGTTTCATAATCAAAATCATCAATGCGGGTGCCACTAAGCAACACCACCCGGGTTTCTTCGGTTTGGCGGGCATCGATTAATATACGCTTTGTCATTATTGTATCTCTCTCCGGCCATCTCGTGCTGTCTTTGCCTTGTGATCGGCAAGGGCAATGATGATGGCAGGTATGTTGTAGACGGATACAATGCGCAAACACCGCCCGCACGACAGGCCGCACTTTCGAAGCGGCGCTGGTGATAGGTTTGGGCGTTGCGTGTCATTGGATTGATCCGATAGTTGTTATGTTACGCGGTTGGTTAGCCGGTGGTGCTGCCATGTTATGCGGGGCCGGTTGAGGGCCGCGTCGATTACCAATTTAATCGCGCTTTGGCGCATAGTGCGGCGGGGCAACGCCGGCAAAAATTCACAAATAAAGGCGTTGATGATCGTTTTGCTCTCAAAAGCGCGGCATTCTCGCCGTATCCGAATTGAGAACAAACACATCTCAACACCTTGTGTCAATTTATATACACGCTGTTAAATGCTTTTGCCAAGGATCTAATGCTCATTTTGTGATTTACCTGATTTTTACTTTGTTGCCATTATCGGATCGGCTAGGTTGCGGGGGTCGAAAAATATGATGACAACGGGGCAACGCGGATATGCCAGTGGATAAAAGCATAAATCTGATATGTCTGGTTTTGCCCTGTTTGCGCGGGCTTGTGGCGTATTTTGGCCGCCTGCAACTGGGTCTGGTGACCTGGCTATGCGTCATGTTGATGGCAATGACCAGCCCGCTGGCACAAAATTCAGTTACCGGCATGCGCATTGGTGCGGTGACAGTTGATGAGGCACCGGGTCTGCGTCTGGTTGTTGAAACGCGCCTGCCGTTACAGGCACAATTATCATTGCTTCGTGATCCGTATCGGCTGGTGATTGATATGCCGGGTGCGAATTGGCAGGTGGGGGCCTTGCCGCAACGCGGTGATCTCAATATCGGGCCAGCCAGCGCCTATCGGTTTGGATCGCCGCAACCAGACACCGGGCGTTTGGTCATAGAGCTTGATCAGCCAGCCGCACCAGTACGCGCCTTTACCTTGCCGCCGGCATCGGGGGGTGAGCGATTTGTTATTGATCTGATCAATGTTGGTGACACGGCGTTTATGGTGGCGGCGGCGGCGTTAAAAAAGAGCCCAGATGCCAAATTTGCCCAGCCTCCTGCCGATTTAACGGCCGCCATTAGTCCGACAAGGGCGGTCAGCCAGCAGATGAAATTGCCAAAATCAAAACAGGCCATGCAAGGACAGCAAACGGCTGGGTCTGGCAAAACCAGCAATACCGCACCGTCAATACCAAAGCGGAAGAATCGGCGCTGGGTTGTGTTTATAGATGCTGGTCATGGCGGCAAGGACCCGGGGGCCATTGGCAAATCTGGCACCAAGGAAAAGGCCATCACGCTGGCCGCGGCGCGTGATCTGGCACAACAATTAGCGGCGACTGGTAAAATCCAGCCCATTCTGGCGCGCCGCGATGATCGGTATTTGCGGCTTCGTGAACGGATACGTCTGGCGCGTCGCCAGCAGGCAGATGTGTTTATTTCGCTTCATGCTGACTCGGCGCAGTCAGGTAAAGCACGCGGCATATCTGTCTTTACTTTGTCCGACACCGCCTCGGACAAAGAAGCAGCAGCACTGGCGCGCAAAGAAAATAAGGCGGATCTTATTGGCGGGCCTGATCTTGGTGCCGAAGATCCGGATGCTGCGGGTGCGTTACTGCGAATGTTCCAGCGCGAGTCAATGAACCAGTCATCACATTTGGCCGCCGCCATTTTAAAACAAATCCGTGATATGCCGGGGGGCGACCGCCGCGGCCATCGATTTGCTGGCTTTGCGGTGCTAAAGGCCCCCGATATGCCGTCTGTTCTTGTTGAAATGGGCTTTTTATCGAACCGCGACGATGAAAAGAATTTGCGTAATGCCACCTATCTACGCAAGCTAAACAGCCGCCTGACCTCAGCGATCATTAATTATTTGAATGACTATGGCCCGAAATTATAAAATAGCGTTT
>CAJWSS010000173.1:0-2862 GCA_913045915.1 uncultured Alphaproteobacteria bacterium
TTAAGTTATTTCAGCATGTGCCCGCCGATTATGCCATTTTTGGCGAAAAGGATTTCCAGCAACTTGCCGTTTTGCGGCAAATGGTAGCCGATTTAAACCTGCCGGTTTCACTGATCGCGCACCCCACTGTCCGCGAGTCTGATGGTTTGGCATTGTCATCACGCAACCAATATCTGTCAGCTAAGCAGCGCGCCATTGCCCCCGTTTTATATCAAACCCTTGGCAAGAGTGCGGCCGAAATCATGGCTGGTTGTGCCATTCAGCCATCTCTAGACAAAGCAAAACACCAATTATTAACGAGCGGCTTCACAAAAATTGACTATCTAGATTTACGTGATGCAACCACTCTGGCCCCGTCTCTTTCAGCCAAGGGTGATGACCGTCTATTCGTTGCGGCATGGCTTGGCGAAACAAGATTGATTGATAATTGTGCCATTGGCAGTCATGCAGACACCATTTAACAAGAAGCAAGCGGGCTGGCATCGCCGACGCGAGCTGTTTATACTGTCGCTAGCCAGATCATAATAAGGTAGCCCGGCATGACAAGTGATCAAACCCATACCCACAAGAATCGCCTTGCCGGTTGTGATGCCGAAGTGGCACAGGCGATTGCGGCATTGATCACCTGTTATGAACGCGAGGGCAAGTTGCTGGTTTGTGGTAATGGCGGCAGTGCGGCCGATGCGGAACATATTGTTGGTGAAATGATGAAGGGGTTTTGCCTGCCCCGCGGCCTGTCCGATACTGACAAGACACAACTGGCTTTCGTTGCTGGCGATGACGCTGACCTGCTTGGCACAAAATTGCAATATGGCTTGGCCGCGCTGTCACTTGTCAGCCATTCCGCTTTAATAACCGCAACAGCCAATGATCAGGACGGCCAGCTTATTTTTGCGCAACAGGTCTGGGGGCTGGGACAAGCTGGCGATATTTTGCTGGCAATTTCAACATCAGGGAATTCGCAAAATGTACTGCTAGCGGCCAAAACCGCACGTGCCAAAAATATGCTGGTGATCGGTCTAACGGGTGCAACTGGCGGGAAACTGACTGGGTTATGCGATATTGCGATTACCGTACCATCCGATAATGTGGCGCAAATTCAAGAAATGCATCTGCCCATTTATCATCATATTTGCGCCAGCGTTGAGGCGCATTTTTTCGCCTAACTTGATGTGGTGATCCCGGCAGGACTCGAACCTGCTACCTACAGATTAGGAATCTGTCGCTCTATCCTGATGAGCTACGGGACCACGTCATTGATATATGCCCGAATTGATATCTATTTTCCAGCCCCCGCCCAACAATACCACATAGATTGACAATGGTGGCGTCTAGGCGCATAAACCGGGCACAAAGCGGCGCGCTATGGGGCGATGCTGCCCAGCGAACAGCATTGCGCTAGAAATTAAATTTATGTCACAAACCACATCAGACGCGCCCGCTGCAACCGGCAATGCCAGCGGTGCCGATTTTGCCAATTTTGATCTGCCGGAAACCATGTTGGTCACACTGGCGCGTGAAGGGCTCGTTGAACCAACACCCATTCAGGCGCTTTCAATTCCGCTTCTGCTTGACGGCAAGGATTTAATCGGACTGGCACAGACCGGTACCGGCAAGACAGCGGCGTTTTTACTGCCCTTGATGACGCATCTTGGCTTGACCGCCGCAGTGCGCGCCGGACAACCCCCAAAGGCCCTAATTCTGGCGCCCACCCGCGAGCTGGCAAATCAAATTTCGCAAAATGTACAAAAGCTGGCGGCTGATTTAAATATCCGCCATATCGCGATATTCGGCGGGGCCCGCTATGATGCGCAAATTCGCGGTTTGCGCCGCGGTGTTGATATCGTTGTCGCCACCCCCGGCCGGTTGCAAGATCTAATGGAACGCGGCGCGTTTGACCCAAGCGGCATCACCCATTTTGTTTTGGATGAGGCCGATCATATGCTTGATCTTGGCTTTTATCCGGCAATTAAACGCATTGCCGCCAGCCTGCCTGCCCGCCGTCAAACCATGTTATTTTCGGCCACCATGCCGCCAGAGATCGAAGCGCTCGGCCAGCAATTTCTGCGTGATCCAGCTCGCGTCAAAGCCCCGCAATCCGGCATTACCGCAGATAAGGTTACACAACATGTCACCTTGCTGGCAGAAGGCGAAAAACGCGACAGGCTTTGTGATATTCTGCGTGACCAGACCACTGGGCAGGCACTGATTTTTGTGCGCACCAAGCGGCGTGCTGATGCGCTGGCAAAATTTTTATCTGTACGCGGTTTTGCGGTAGACGCGCTACATGGCGATATGCGCCAGACATTGCGGCAAAAAGTGTTGCGCAATTTTCGGGGCGGGGATTTGCAAGCGCTGATCGCCACCGATGTTGCCGCACGCGGTATTGATGTCGCCGGGCTAAGCCATGTCGTCAATTTTGACCTGACTGACACGCCTGAAGCCTATGTGCATCGCATTGGTCGTACCGGCCGCGCTGGTCTTGGCGGCTTGGCCTTGTCATTCTGTGCCCCAGACGAACAACATAAATTGGCCGCCATCATTTCAGTTGTTGGCGGGCGGGTTGAATTATTTGAAGCCGACGGCACACGGGTGGAAGATTTCAAAGCGGCAGGTGCCCCGTCCCGGCAACGCCGCCGCGGGGCAAAACCAGGTGGCCATAAATTTGCAGAACGAAAATCTGCTGGGCGGGCCGCCCGCCCGGGCCAATCAGCGGCCGGGTCCGATAAACCGACTCAACCTGCCAGAAAAGCCCCCCACAAACGCACAGCATCCACCGATCAGGCGCTTGACCGTAAGACCGGCGGGGCGGGGCGGCGCAAGCCAGATGATGGCATTAGGCCCACGGCACATGCCAAGCCG
>CAJWSS010000174.1:0-2810 GCA_913045915.1 uncultured Alphaproteobacteria bacterium
AGATCGGCACGTTTCATGGCGGCAAAATTTTCGCCATTGACCCATAATAAATCAATTGTCCCGTCACGATTACGGCCTGCTGTTTTTTCCGCAAGAAGCCGCGATACGGCGCTGGCTGTATCAGTTAATTTGACATGGACAAGGGTGATGTCATAACGCTGTTTGAGGATCTCGCCAGCCCAACTGATATAGCTGTTGATTTTGGCATCGCCGCCCCATGCGTTGAAATACACCGTTTGCCCTTTTGCCGCCGGTTTCAGGCTGTCAAAATGCGCCGATTGCGCTGGGTAAGCCAGAAAAAGGCCAAGCAATAGACAGGCCCAGATGTGGATTATAAAATGGGGCCGCCGGCCTATCATGCGATTGTCTCGTGTCATTGTTAATGGCATCAATATATATATCATCATTTACGATTATCTGTCATCTTGCGGTGTCTTTATTTGCGGCGGTAACAAAACCAAAAAAGGCAAGACATGTTGCAGGTGACCGATCTTCAGTTTGGATATGATGCACCGCTTGTACGCGGGCTGAATTTTACCATAAAAGCTGGTACGATCCGCCTGTTACACGGTCCCAGCGGATGCGGCAAGTCAAGCTTGCTTGCCATTTTATCGGGCACTGCTGATAAGATGTTGAAATGGCAGGGCCAGATCACATTAAACCGGGTTGAAATTGGCCAGTTGCCAGCCGCACAGCGTGGTGTCGGGTTGATGTTTCAAGACCCGTTATTATTCCCGCATATGACCGTTGGCGATAATCTGGCCTTTGGTTTGACAGCTGCCCGAACTGGGTGGACTGAACGCCGACAAGCGGTACTTGATGCTTTACAGGAATGCGGGCTGGACGGATTCGCCGAACGCGACCCAGCCAGCTTGTCTGGGGGACAAAAGGCACGGGTTGCATTGATGCGGGCATTGCTCGCCGCGCCCAAAATGCTGTTGCTGGATGAGGCATTTAGCAGTCTTGACCCGGATTTGCGCCAGAGTTTTGGCAAATTTGTCGCCAGTCAAGTGGCCGCGCGCCAGATTCCAGCCTTGCTGGTCAGCCATGATGCAGGTGACAAATCACTGACCAGCGGTGCTATTATCAAATTTCCCGGTCTATAGGATGGTTTTGTGAGATGCGTGAGTCGATTGACAGTTTGATGTCGGGCTTTCCCCCGGCGGCGAATGATCAGGTCAAAGCCAGCGCGTGGCGTATTCCCCGTCATGCGCGCTGGTCATTTAATCATCTGCGTCAACTCTTGCCGTCAGCCCCGATTGCCGCGTCACCGCGCCCGGTGAGTTTGAAAAATGCACGCCTCGATGTAGCCGGCCTTACATTTTCGGATCCGAATAATCAGCGCTATGATCTTCAAGAATTTTTGAAAGCCAGCCATACAGATGCCTTTGCCGTGTTGCACCGTGGGCAACTCATATTTGACTGGTTCGATGGGTTTGGTGCGGCTGATCGGCCGCATATTATTTTTTCAGTGACCAAATCAATGGCGGCGTTACTGGCCGGGGTGCTGGTTGGGCGCGGCGTGTTGGACCCGGAAAATCTGGTCACCAATTATCTGCCAGAATTGGCTGACAGCGCTTATGCCGGCGCCACTGTGCGGCATCTTCTGGATATGCAAATTGCCTCTGGCTTTGCTGAAGATTATGCCGATAGTGACGGTATTTTTATGGCGTACCGCCGGGCCGCGGCATGGAATCCGGTTGAAGAAGGCAGTGAAACCGAAGGCTTGCGCCATTTTTTGACGCAAATGCCAAAATCAGACACCGCATCACATGGGCAGGTGCATGATTATTGTTCGCCGCATAGCGATGTGCTTGGCTGGGTGATTGAACGGGCCGGCAATGACAGCTTTGCCAACCAATTTTCAACCTATATTTTGCAACCTTGTGGCGCCTCTAATGAGGGGTATATAACGCTTGATACCTACGGTGCGCCACGCGTGTCTGGCGGCATGTGCCTTGGCCTTTATGATCTGCTACTGATCGGCGAAATGGTGCGCAATCGGGGCTATGCCAACGGGCGTGAAGTGGTGCCGGCTAGCTGGATTGACGATATTTTTGCGGTACGTGATAACCATATTTGGCGGGGCCAAAATCAGCCCGAAGGCCCCCGTCTTTTCACTAATGGCAATTACCGATCATTATGGTACCAGACCGGGTTTAAAGATCAGGAAATTTGCGCCATTGGCATTCATGGTCAATGGTTGTGGATCAACCCGCAAAAACAGCTGGTGATTGTGAAAATGGCTTCGCATGACCATGAGGTCGATTCCACCATTGACCGTGTAATGCTGGCGGCATTTGCCGCTATTGCTGACGCCCTGAGTTAGTACAGATGCGCCCGCACCATGGCACGCGAGCACGGCGGCGTTAGAACAGGCCGATCGCGATCAGGCGTGTGCCCATAATCAAAAACGCCCACAGTACAATCTGCCGAAACATGCCTTGCGGCACAAATTGGCGCAAGGCTTCACCGATACGAAATCCAGCCAGCACGACAACAAGCCCCATCAGTGAATGCAACACGGTATCTGCTGTCAAAACGCCGGCCAGCGCCAGTCCCAATGCCAATGGCAATGACCCGGCCAGAAATAAAAACCCGGTCGCGCCGATAAATTCAGATTTTTCGACATTGCGTGCCAGCAAATACATCGCAACCGGGGGCGACCATATTGAACTTAACCCGCCTAAAATGCCGGAAAACAAACCAACACCAATATGCCAGCCATAGCCATCACCAATCGGAAATTTTGTGCCAAACATTTGCGTCAGTGAAAAGGCAATCATCGCCAGACCGATAGATGTTGTCAG
>CAJWSS010000175.1:0-2803 GCA_913045915.1 uncultured Alphaproteobacteria bacterium
GTTGCCGAAATCGCCGCGGCGAGTGGCAGTAGGGAAGATGAAGCCGAGGCTGTCCTTAAACAGCTGCAGACATTTGAACCAACTGGTTTATTTGCACGCGATCTTGCCGATTGTTTGCGTTTGCAACTTGTTGAACAGGGAATGTTTTCAGACGCTTTTGGTATTTTGCTGGAAAATTTAGAGCTGTTGGGCCGCGGTGAAATTAAGCGGCTGGCGCGTTTGATCGATGGCACGGCAGAAGATGTGATGGAGATGTTAAAAATCATCCGGACATTGAATCCAAAGCCGGGTGAGTTTCTTGGCATTGATCATCTTGAAATGCCAAGCCCTGATGTGATTGTCCGCCGGCGCGCCGATGGGTGGGCGGTCGAATTAAACCGGTCTACCTTGCCAGCGGTTATGATCAATGAAGATTATGCAGACATGTTGGAAAAGCGCCGACTTGATGAAGATGCAAAAAACTATTCCGCCGGCGCACTTAACAATGCACGCTGGTTAAAGCGGGCTGTTGAACAACGCAATTCGACAACGCTGAAGATCAGCGCCGAAATTATTCGCCAGCAAACTGATTTTCTAGAAAAAGGCCTCGATTATTTGAAACCCCTGTCGCTTCGTGATGTGGCACAGGCTGTTGGCATGCATGAAAGCACGGTAAGCCGTGTCACCACCGGTTTGTTGATCGCAACGCCGCGGGGTGGGATGCCGCTTAAATCCTTCTTTAGCGTCAATATTGCGTCACGCGATTCTGAAAATGACACCTCGGCGGCGGCCGTGCGGAATATGGTGAAACGACTGATTAGCCAAGAACATCCGGGCAAGCCACTTAGTGATGAGGCCATTTCAAAAATGATCTCTGATCAGGGCATTGATCTGGCACGCCGCACGGTGGCGAAATATCGGGAGATGCTGAATATTCCATCATCGTCACAGCGGCGTATGCAAGCACGTTTGGCAAATATCGCATAACGCATGCCAAGCCCGATGCCGCTAGCGGCGTAGGCGAAACAACGCCGACCATATCCCTGTCTAACGTTCAGTGACGTTGCTTCGGCTTTTTCGGGGGCTTGTTATTTTGCCGCTTGTGCGGCAACAAGCGAGCGTGTCATGAAATATTCTTCACTGCTCAGCGGCGTGTCGCTGATGAACTTGCCAAGCGGGATGGTTTGCACACTTTCCGGATTATCATCCGCATCGAAATGCACAAATTCAATTCCCAAATCAGCTGTTGATCGCTGGTCATCATCGCCATGGGGCAGGTCAGTGTAAGCATTAAATTTTGGTTTGGTTTTATTTTGCATGCTCGTCTCCATAGCGCGGAATGATAATTTTTTGACCATAAATAGGGCCTGTCCTAGACAATGCATTTCGCATGCCAGACCCGATGATGAAGCGGTAAATTTTATAAAGGGAAGACGTTAGTCGGTGAGAGAGGTTTGGCGTAATTCGCCAGACACACTCATTTGACGGCCAATGGTAAAAAAGTCGCTTGGGTCCACAGATTTTCCATCAACCTGAATTTCATAATGCAAATGCGCACCGGCTGATCTGCCGGTGTTGCCCATTTTGCCGATCACCGTATTTTCGGCAACATAATCACCAATGCTGACAGTAATTCGCGAGAGATGCGCATAAAGCGTTGAAATGCCATAATCATGCTCAATCCGCACGACTTTGCCAAAAGCACCCTCTCGCCCGGCAAACACAACCGTACCGGGGGCCGTGGAGCGCACATTTTCCTGCCAAGTCCCGGCAAGGTCAATGCCATGGTGAAAGGTTTTCTTGCCAGTTTTTGGATGTGCACGGAGCCCATATTCACTGGAAATGTAGAAATAGAGCATCGGTGTTTTGAACGGGATTTTGCGTAATGCCGCACGATGTTCGGCCAGAGTGATCAATAATTGCTTGAAATCTATGTCTTGCGTATTGCCGTTTGTGGGGTCGTATTGCGGCAAATAATCGGTCTTGATACCAAGCTGGCTGATGCTTTTGCGGATATAATTAATTTCGCCATCAAGTGATAACAGCATTTTTTGGGCGCGGGCGGCATCACTGATCGATGGCAATAGCGGGCCAGCCCGGTTGTTATAGGCGTCGATGGCAAACCCATCATCAAGCGCGCCAGTGGCCGTATTATCACCATTGGTCGGTGATTGGGTTTTGTCGTCATTGGAGGGTGGTGCAGGGTCCGGTTCTGCAAACAACCGGGGTAGCATGGCGATGGCAAAGCCAGCGGCTGTTCTGACAAAACTATCTTCGTTCTCTAACTCGGCGCTGGCATATTCGCCACTGTTTGACTCAGGCAAGGCCAGCGGTGGCACATCTGTGTTCATACCACCAGCGATTTGATCCACGGCTTGACCTGGCATTTGTTCTGATAGGGTGTCAACGCTAGGGGCTTGATGTGCCGGGGTGATGGCAAGTGCCAAATCAATAATTGATTCATCACTATCTGGATTAGGATTTACCGCGCCTACTGGGGCTGTATCGCGCTTTGTCTTACTGGCCGCTAGCGTGCCGACTGGCAACATGCTGGCAGGGTTTGCGTCCTGTTCACCATCACCAGTGATTATTTGAGGCAGAGGTGGCAGTTGGTTAGCCGTAGCAATGTTGGGCAATTCTCCCAGCGAAGGCGCATTTACCTGTGGTCGCGTATTAAACCGGGATGGAAGTGGTTTAGGTGCTGTTGCGGTTTTGCCATTAATCTTGTCATTTAGGTCAGACAAGACGATTTGTGGTGAGATATCCTTCTGCAATAGAGCCGCTTTATCGTCAACTGGTGCTACGATACCGGTGCGTTGGGCAC
>CAJWSS010000176.1:0-2767 GCA_913045915.1 uncultured Alphaproteobacteria bacterium
AATGAAACAATGGATACGTCTGTGCCAATCCCTGCTGATGCCAATACAGTCGCGGCGGTGCCGGCCGGACAACCAGAGGCGGCGCCACAAGACAGCACAACGCTGAAATCAGCAGACACAGATGGTGCGCCCGAAGTGCCAGCACAACCGGAAGTGTTACCGGCGGTCAGCCCGGAAGAACAATATCGTTTTGCCCTTGGCCGGGCGCTGCAAAATGATCTAGAAACGGCACAATTAGCATTTAGTGAATTTCGTAAGTTCAACAAAGGCCATGCGCGCGAGGCTGATTCCATTTTCTGGCTTGGGCGGGTGTATTTTATGCGCGGTGAATATGAAAAAGCGGCAATGACCTTTTCTGAATTCAACAGTGCATTTCCGGGGGATGCCCGTCTTGTTGATACCACCATGTGGATTGCCGAGTCCGTGTCGCATTTTGCCCCGCCAGCGCAAGCTTGTGAAATATACGCATCGCTACCCCAGCTCATTGACACACCGCCAGACACGTTTTTGGCACAATTGTCTAAGTTGAGCGATGACGCAAACTGCCCAAACTAATCGGTTAACCGCCCATGAAGCGGCCTTTGCCGCGAATATGCAGGCACTCAATCTTGAAACGGCAAACCGGTTTATAACGGCTCTGTCCGGTGGGCCTGACAGCACCGCGCTTGCCTGTCTGGCAGACCGTTATGCGCGATCGCGTGGTAAAGATCATCAGGCGGTGATTGTTAATCACAATATCCGTCCTGACGCCGCTAATGAGGCGCTTCGTGTGCGTCAGCGTATGCAAAAGCGTGGCATTGCCAGCCAAATCCTGACCATAAAAAATAAAGCACCAGCCACAGCTGTTCAGGAATGGGCGCGCCATGAACGGTTCGCGGCATTAACGAAATTGGCACGCCAGCAAGGCGCGGTGTTGCTGGTGGCGCATCATCAGTCAGATCAAGCCGAAACGGTGCTGATGCGCCTGTCTCGCGGGTCTGGTGTTGTTGGGCTTGCCGGTATGCGCGCCCTGACCCAACGTGACGCGGTATGGGTGGCGCGGCCATTGCTCGACTGGTCAGCAGACTCTTTGATGGATGTATTGGGCTTGTTTGACTGTGCCTATGAAGATGACCCCAGCAACCAAAACACCCAATTTGAACGGGTGCAAATGCGTCAATTCTTGCGCGATGGCGGAGCATGTGGCGAGACGCTTGCCACTGGTGCGTTGCGCTTGCGGCGTACCATGCTGGCGCTGTCAAATCATTTGGATGCTGCCAGTTCTACGATCTGGCATGCCGCGACACCGCTATTTGCGACCGGCCATGCGGTGATGGATATGGGCAAATTGTCTGATCTGCCGCAAACCGCGTGGGTCTATCGTGTTCGGCAGTTAATACGCCAGATTGGCGGGCGTCCCTATGGCGCATCAGATCAGGCCTTGACCGGGCTGCATCAGCGCTTGCTGGCTGGTCAGAACAGCACGCTTGGGGGGTGTCAGTTTGTAAAATCTGGCCAGCATGGCAAAGCGCGCCGTTTTTATGTTGTACGCGAATTGGGCCGGACACCAGAGGCGGTTGATGTGGCGGCGGGTGATGATGTTATTTTTGCGGGGTGCTGGCGGGTCCGCACAAACCAAGATGGCAGGCTGGTGCATGCGGGCGCATTGGCAAAATCGCACGATGCGAATGCATCAACAATATGGCCACCCGCTATTGCGGCCTTGCCTTATATTGTCAGGCGTGCAATTCCTGTCATCAGCACCCTTGACGGCAGGGTTTTTTATCCCCAATTAGAAGGGGTAAATCCAGCGGTCACGTCCATCGACACAGCTTTGTCGGCGCAGTTTTTGGGGCGGTAAATTGTTTTTACGACAAATTGATTAAATTGACAGGACAGTGATGTGAATAATCTGGCACGCAACGTAATTATCTGGCTCATTTTTGGCGCCGCGCTGATTGGGCTGTTTAATCTTTTCCAAAACCCGTCTTCCGGCCAGCCGGCGAATGAGCTGGCTTATTCGGATTTTGTTGCCGAGGTTGAGGCCCAGCAGATTGACGAGGTGTTGATAGATGGCCGGACGTTGCGCGGCGAGAGCAAGAGTGGCCGTGTCATCACCAGTGTGATGCCGGAAGGCACCGACATTGTTGCGGTATTGGACAAAAATGATGTGCGTATTGTCGCCAGCCCAGATGACAGCGGTATGCCGAGTTTCTTCTCGATTTTATTGTCTTGGTTCCCGATGTTGCTGTTTATCGGTATCTGGATTTTCTTCATGCGTCAGATGCAAGGCGGATCGCGTGGGGCCATGGGGTTTGGCAAATCGCGGGCCAAATTATTAACCGAGCATCAGGGACGTGTCACATTTGAAGATGTTGCTGGTATTGACGAAGCAAAAACCGAACTTGAAGAAGTTGTTGAATTTTTGAAAGACCCGGGCAAGTTCCAGCGCCTTGGCGGGAAAATTCCAAAGGGTGTCTTGCTTGTTGGCCCACCAGGCACCGGTAAAACTTTGCTGGCGCGCGCTATTGCTGGCGAGGCGAATGTGCCGTTTTTCACTATTTCAGGCTCTGATTTTGTCGAGATGTTTGTCGGCGTTGGCGCAAGCCGTGTGCGCGACATGTTTGAACAGGGTAAGAAAAATGCTCCATGCATCATTTTCATTGATGAAATCGACGCGGTTGGACGACATCGTGGTGCAGGTCTTGGCGGCGGTAATGACGAACGCGAACAGACCTTGAACCAGATGCTCGTTGAAATGGATGGGTTTGAGGCGAATGAAGGCGTG
>CAJWSS010000177.1:0-2744 GCA_913045915.1 uncultured Alphaproteobacteria bacterium
AATCTGTCCACCTCGGTGGCGATGACCGGGTTGCTGGCGGCAATTGTTTTTGCGGTGGCGTCATTTTCACAAATTGGTGTAGGTTGGCTTATTGATCGTTTCTCACCAAAAACTATTTTATTTTATGTTGCGTGCGGACAGGTGGTGTTTATCTTTTTGGCCGCAACCTACACCGATCTGGCATTATTTGCAGCCATGCTTTTTGCCATGTGTTTTGTCTTTGGACAAATTCCCACAACCGACACAATTTTGTCACGCTATGTGCCAGATAATTGGCGCACCAAAGTGCTAAGCATAAAATTTCTTTTAAATTTGTCGATTGGTGCCAGCGTATTGCCAATATGCGGGATTTTGATGCAAGCCGGGTTCACCATGGCCCATTTGTTCAGCCTGATGAGCGCAGTTGCCACTCTGGTGATGCTCGCGGCGATTATATTACCGCACCAAACAACATCAGACAGGGTTGATATAGCTGCCAACAAATCGCCAGTCTTACCCAAATAAATCTTTAGCCGCACGCCGCAATATTTTACCAACCGCGCTTCTTGGCAGTTCTTTGGTTATATGCACCATTTTTGGAGCTTTTACTGAATCAAGATGTTGTTTAACAAAACTAATGATGTCATCTGCACTGGCGGCAGCACCATAATGTAATTCTACGGCAGCATGAACAGCCTCGCCCCATTTGATGTCATCCACCCCAAACACAACGCATTCACGCACCGCAGGGTGCCGGCCAAGCACCGCTTCAACGTCACTTGGATACACATTAAAGCCACCCGTCACCACCACATCGCGAATACGGTCTTTTATGAACACATAGCCGCGCTGGTCGATATATCCAATATCGCCGGTATGGAGCCACCCATCGATAATGGTTTCCGCGGTTTTATCTGGCATCTTGTAATAGCCGGGCATCACCAGATCTCCTGCCAAAACAATTTCGCCCATCTGATCGGGTCCTAAAAACTGACCATCAGCCCCCATAATACCGATTTTAGTGAGCAACGTGGCGCGACCGGTAGACGCATGATTTTGCGGGTCCTGCCATTCACTGGCACGCATACAAACGGCGATCTGTGGGACTTCGGTTTGTCCAAAACAGGTTTCAAGCGCATGGTTAAACCGCGGCATCGCAGCCGCCACCATATCTGGCCGCATGGCGGCGCCACCGATTATCAGATGACGCAAACAAGATAGGTCAGCGTTATCCAAATGATCTTCGGCCATCATCATATACAGCAATGTTGGCGGCACATAGACCGTTGTCGCGCGCAATGTCTGAATGGCGTTGATGATCCCTGCCGGGCGGCTGTTATGGGTGAAAAGCTGGGTACCGCCAACAGCAAAGATCGGCATAATCAGCGTATTGGCCCCATGTGTCATCGGCGCCACAATAAGATGCCGGTCAGCCGCGTCAAATTCAAATGACACGATCATGGATGCAATACAGGCGTTAAACACACGGTAGCTTTGCATAACACCTTTTGGCATCCCGGTTGACCCACTGGTGAATTTTATTGCCTGAAGATGATCTAAATGAGCGGGATGGCGGGTCGGTGCGGCACCTTTAAAGTCATCAACCATATCATAAATACGGCTATCGGCACGTTGGTGTTCACCTCTGGCGCTGATCAGATGCGCCGACGTATTTGCAAATTTTTCCGCACAATCGGCATCAAAAATAATCACTGATGGCGCGGTGACATCAATAATCCGGTTCAATTCATCCCGGCCATTACGCGGGTTCAGCGGCACCCAAACTTTTCCTGCCGCAAAACATCCCAACCATCCCAGCAAATGTTCAAAATGATTATAGGCACAAATGCCAACACGGCTTTGTGGATGCGGGTCGATAGATTGCAGTCCCGCCGCCACGGCCCGCACCATGTCGGCAAGCTTGGCATAGCTGATCTGCTCGATGCGGTCGACATGGCCGATCTCGACCGCGGCCCGGTCTGGCCACAGCGCCGCCGCCCGGAAAAAATTATCAATCGGTGCCATCATCTGAATTTTTTACCCACTGACATTGCCATGATCATGGTGATTATCATGATTATTGGCATTTGCATTGGCACCCCTGAAACAAGATCGTGATTCACATTAGCCAAGCATAATATAAAGGCCGAGAAGTGCCAGTCCAGACAGGAAAACACGGCGGAACAAATCGTCTGATAAATAGCCACGGCAGATTTTGCCGCAATGCATACCAAACAGCGCCGGCAACAATGCAAAGCCAGAAATTTGCCAGAGCCCAACATCAATACGGCCGGTTTCCTGAAGGCTAATTCCCAAAGCCAATGTTGACAGAGCAAACAGCAACCCCATGGCCTGGACCAGCTGGTCACGCGATAGACCAATGGCCTGAAGATACATCACGCCTGGCAAAAACAAACTGCCAGTCAAGCCGGTCAGCACACCGTTAATCGCCCCGCATAAAGGCCCCAGCCAAGCTTGCAATGGCAGCGGAATATTATAGGGCACAAACCGGAATGATAGCGCGGCATAGATGACCACCATACCGCCCAGAATCCGTGTCAGGATTGCTGTCTCAAACAGGTCAGACAGCGCCGCCCCCGCCCATACGAATGGGATCACCGCTAGCAATAAAGGCCATAATCGGCGTGATAATAGCGCAAGATGGCCACCAATAAATCCCTGCCAGATATTGGTGCAAAATGCCGGCACAACCAACAAGGCCATCGCCGTTGGCAAATCAAGAAGCGCTGTTAATAGGGCCAGAC
>CAJWSS010000178.1:0-2742 GCA_913045915.1 uncultured Alphaproteobacteria bacterium
GCAGATGAAGCAAAGAAATCAAATTTTGCGGATCAACTTAAATTGCTTCAGCAAAATGTTGGCAATGAGGGCACTACCTCTCCACAATCTGGTTCAGCCACAGGCAGTCAGGAATTTAATAATATTTTTGGCGATCCAAACCTATTCAAAAATTTTGGTGGATTTGATTCTAAAACTGAAAAATAAAACTAGCTTAGTGCTAACATAACAAAAGCTACTAGTGGGCAGTTGTCATTCCCGGAATTTTCGATTTGATCATGTTCAGCCTGGCAACACCAATGCCAATCGGTGCCTCTATTTCAACTCGCACTGGCAGTACCAAGCCCCCTGGAAACCGCCCTAAATACACGCTAAGTTGGCGATCTTTGTCGGGCTTTTTATGCCAGCTTGACTCAATACGATGGCCTCCCTTTGGAAACACAGTAATTTGGCAATGCAAAGCTTGACCATCAAATCCAAAGGGGCGATCCGCCACAAGTTCAATGTTGCCAACGGTATCAAACTGCATCTCAAAGCGACGCAACCCATCATAAATCGCATACGAACCAGCGCATTTATCATTGGCCCCAATATAATCAAGTTGCCGCATCACCGCGCTGTACGGGTCAATTACATTTTGTTTTAGCTTGTCCAAAATTGGAAACACTTTATCCAGATCAGGTGGTGGTTGCTGCACATCAGACAGGATGTCACCACTCGCTGACCAATGGACTGAACTGGCTATCTGCTTAGATTTGGTGATCCTGGATAGGGACAAATATATGGGATGCCATTCACTAGCATGGAATGTTATTTCCGCGCTAGAAGCGCTTTGGAAACCAGATACTAATGCGGCAATACCATCACTTTTCACCGAACCAAGGATGACAGCTTTATCATCTTGCATTTCCCATCGTGATGTGGCCTCGGCCAGATGCAATGCTCCCCAGCTAATATCATATAACAATTCAATATTTCGATTTGCGGCGAACGCCACGCCAACTATCATTTGCAATGCAGCAACAATACCAATCGTATGACAGCAGTAGAGCCATGGCCTTGTGCAAAAATTGATACGGGTAGGAGCCATGACGACCTCTGTTAGTTGCAAATGACTGCCTTATGGTAACCGTGCTCTTCCGCCTTGGCAAAGCCATGCCACTTAGCATAGATCTTTGGTGACACTTTATGATAAGACACCTCTATCATTTCAGCATTATCAGGTCGAGATCGTGCCGCCGCAAGCAAAGTCATATAGGAAAACAGCCAAAAACTCAGCTGACAATAAAGCCAATGACAGGGCCAATGGCGACAAGACCGATGGCTGGGTGCCACAGTCAAAACCTGAAATAGCAAAACAGCAGTCCGTCATCCGCACGTTGGCCTATTTATGGCCCTACATCTGGCCAAAGGACAGGCGTGATCTGCAAAGACGGGTATTTATCGCCGCATTGTTTTTGGTCTTTGCAAAAGTGATAACTGCGGTAACACCATTTTTCTTCAAACACGCCACTGATGCTCTGGCTGGGATCGACACGGGCTTGCCCTTGATTGCCTTGCCGCCGTTGATGCTAATTTTTGCATTCATTGTCGGGCGTATTCTGATCAGCGGCTTTAACCAATTGCGCGACGCCCTATTTGCACGTGTTGGCCAGCATGCAGTGAGAAAATTGGCGCTCGAGACATTTACCCATCTACATCAGCTATCGCTTCGCTTTCACCTAGAGCGGCGCACTGGCGGGCTGTCGCGGCTCATCGAACGGGGTACGAAAGGCATTGAGAGCATTGTCCGATACACGGTACTGAGCACCATGCCAGTGATCATTGAGTTTATCCTTTACCTGGGGATTTTTGCTTATTATTTCGGCGTAGCATATGTGATGGTAATTGCTATCACCGTATCGTCTTACAGCCTGTTTACCATCAAAACCAGCGATTGGCGCACCAAGATAAGACGCGATATGAACCATGCAGACACCATCGCAAACAGCAAAGCGGTGGATGCCCTACTTAATTTTGAAACGGTGAAATATTTTGGCAATGAGTCCGCTGAGACCCGACGCTTTGATCAATCAATGGCACGTTATGAAGCAGCGGCAACCAAATCATGGACATCTCTTGGTTGGCTGAATTTTGGGCAGGCGCTAATTTTTTCCTGTGGTATGCTGGCCTGCATGATTTTATCGGCACGAGCCGTTCAAAATGGTACACAAACCGTCGGCGATTTTGTTATGGTGCATGTGTTTTTGATGCAGCTTGCCCAGCCACTTGGATTCATCGGAGCAGTTTACCGAGAAATACGGCAGGCACTGACCGACATTGAAACGATGTTTCAGCTTTTGGCGATCTCGCCAGAAGTCAGAAACAAAGACGATGCCATTGATCTGGTTGTGCGCGGCGGTCATATCAGATTTGATAATGTCAGATTTCATTACCACGCAAACCGTTCTATTCTGAAGGGGGTCAGTTTTGACGTGCCAGCAGGTCAGACTGTAGCGATCGTCGGGCCAACAGGTGCTGGAAAATCGACTATTTCTCGGCTGCTTCTTCGCTTCTATGATGTTAAAAGTGGTAGCGTTAGCATTGATGGGCAGGATATCCGTGACATCACACAAGATAGCTTGCGCGCTGCCATGGGTGTGGTGCCACAAGACACAGTGCTATTTAATGACACCATTGGCTATAATATTCACTATGGTGATTTAACTGCGTCACCAGCAGCGGTGGAACATGCGGCCAAATATGCCCAGATCGATAAATTCA
>CAJWSS010000179.1:0-2704 GCA_913045915.1 uncultured Alphaproteobacteria bacterium
CAAACACACGCGCATGTTCGATGATTGATTTACCGCCTGCCGCCATGGGTAACGCTGCGGCATTTGGCCAGCCATCACGCGGAGCCACAAGCCGTAGATCCGACAGACCGCAATTCATCATTGCCCGTGCCGCGGCACCAATATTCTCGCCCATCTGCGGACGCGCCAGAATCACCACAGGGGGGACGGTTTGAATATCATGGTCCATAACCGGTCAGGCCTTTGCTTTCGGGCCTGCAACCTTGTCGTGTAATAATTTCCAGATCATCCCATCAGCAAGCGCGGCAACCGACGCGTCAATGATATTGGTGGATACGCCAACAGTGCGCCATACAGTGCCGTCAGGGACGCAAAATTCTATAAAGACGCGGGTCATCGCACCGGTACCCGCCTGCCCCTCTACCGCGTCCAAAATTCGCACCTTATAATCGACAAGCTCGACGGTGGCCAATGTTGGATAGGCGGCGACCAGCGCTTTGCGCATGGCTGTATCAACAGCATTCACCGGCCCGTTACCAACTGCCGCCTCATGAAATGACTGGTCACCAACAAAAATAGTTGCCGTGGCTTCTGACTCCACAACCAACTCACCGCGGGCATTAAACCGGCGTTCATCCATAACCCGAAACCGGCCAATACGGAAATAGTCCGGCACATCATTCAACATGCGGCGGGCCAGCAGTTCAAAACTAGCCTCGGCTGAATCAAAGGCCCAGCCTTGAAATTCTTTGTCTTTTACAACGCTGATCAATTTATCAATGCGTTGGTCTTTGGCATCAATCTCGATCCCCAACATGGCAAAGCGTGCCAGCATGTTAGACCGGCCTGCTTGATCTGAGACAAGATACTGCCGCTCATTGCCAACTTTTTCTGGCGGCACATGTTCATAGGTGCGCGGGTCTTTTTGCGCCGCTGATGCGTGCAAGCCGCCCTTATGCGCAAATGCCGCCGCCCCAACATAAGGGGCATGCGCATTCGGTGTCCGTCCCAGCCGTTCATCAAGCAGGCGCGACAATCCCATGAGCCGGGGCAAATTGTCTTCTGATACCGAAGTCACATAATCAGATTTCAATACCAATGTTGGGATCAAGCTGATCAGGTCAGCATTGCCGCACCGTTCGCCAATCCCATTGATTGTGCCTTGTACCTGGCGGGCCCCAGCCGCAATTGCCGCCAAAGAATTGGCCACCGCCACCCCAGAATCATTATGGCAATGAATGCCCAGATTAACATCTGGCAGGGCGGTTTTCACCGCCTGCACAATATCAAAAACTGAGTCCGGCAAGGTACCACCATTGGTGTCACACAAGACCACCCAGCTTGCCCCACCTTCATGCGCGGCCCGCACACAATCGAGGGCAAAATCCGGGTTGTTTTTATAGCCATCAAAAAAATGTTCACAATCAAACATGGGTTCGCGGCCGCGTTGTTTGGCTGCCGCCAGCGACTCCCGGATCATCAGTAGATTTTCATCTAGTGTCGTATTTAACGCTGTTTCAACGTGAAAATCCCAGGTTTTACCCACCAGGCATGCCCCATCGACTTCGGCATCAATGACCGCATTTAGACCGGGGTCATTCGCCGCACTGCGCCCGCCCCTGCGGGTCATCCCAAAAGCGAATAATTTCGCTGTTTTCAGTTGTGGCGGGTTGGCAAAAAATGCATCGTCAGTGGGGTTGGCCCCCGGCCAGCCACCCTCAATATAATCAATACCGATATCATCCAGTGCGTGGGCAATCGCCATTTTGTCGGCGCGCGAAAAATCAACGCCGCGGGTCTGGCCACCATCGCGCAAAGTGGTATCAAACAACCATATTTTTTCGCCACTCATCGTTTTGCTCCACATCACAAATGCCACGCGGCAGGTTTTGCCTTGGGCTGTCGCTCGTGATTATTATTTTCAATTTGGTTGGTCTAGCAAATCTGCAATGAAAAAACTAGCTACGCCGCCAACTGGTTCCATCCTGCCCATCTTCAAGAATGATGCCAGCGTCTGCAAGCGCGTCGCGAATGGCATCAGCCTTGGCAAAATCACGCGCGGCACGTGCCGCATTGCGCGCGGCAATTTCGGCATCAATGGCGGCGTCATCCAAGCGCTTGTCATCACCGCCGCTGACACTGTCTGCGCCTTTTGCCCATGCATCGGCCCCCTGCCGCAACAAACCAAGAAGAGCGGCACTTGATTTTAAGGCCATGGCCGCGGCCTGATCCCCTTTATTGGCCAACCGGGCAAGTTCATGAAGCCGTGCCATGGCCGCCGGTGTATTTAAATCATCACACAGACAAGCCAGAAACTCATCATCAACGCGATCATCTGAGATTTCGGCTGTGCCCGCCGCCCGGTATAAACGGTCCAGACTATTATGCGCGTCTTGCATGGTGCTGTCAGACAAATCGAGAGGTGCGCGGTAATGCGCCGACAACAGGGCGGCCCGCACCACTTCTGGACGATAGCGGCTTGTCGCTTCTTCAACGGTAATGATGTTGCCAAGTGATTTTGACATTTTTTCATCATTCATAGTGACAAAGCCATTATGTAGCCAATAATTGGCCATATGGCTGGTGCCATGCGCACAACAGCTTTGTGCAATTTCATTCTCATGATGTGGAAAAATCAAATCCAACCCACCAGCATGAATATCAAACACTTCACCAAGATAGGTTTTTGCCATCGCCGAACATTCAATATGCCAGCCCGGCCGCC
>CAJWSS010000180.1:0-2697 GCA_913045915.1 uncultured Alphaproteobacteria bacterium
GATCAAGCTGTTTGAAGCCTAATTGCTGGTAATCCAAAGCCGCCAACCTTGTACTGTCCATGGCCTGCAACACTTTGATATCAATGAATCTGCCAACAAGGAGATAGGCATCAACAAAACTGTTTAGCTTGATGATGGCACGCAATTTATTGGTTTCATCAGCGCGCAAAATCACCACTTCACCGCCACGCGCTTGTTCAAGCCATGCATTTTTCAAATTGGTAAATGTGATGGCAAAGGCAAAGCGTGATTTGGCAAGAACCTGACCAGTGCTGTCAAAAATAATCGCATCGGACAGGTTTCGTAAACTGGCCTGATCAGACAAATAGCGGTCCATCAAATTGCGATTGCCAGACAGACGATACGCCTCGCGGTTAATGTCGTTGGCCATGGCCAGTGACTCACCAGAAATTGACCGCGCATGTTCATCAAAATAGGACTCAGCCACGGTCACTGACTCGTTGACCGCTGTTGAAATCCGATCGGCAAACCAGCCCCGCAACGAATAATCGACAACAAACAAGGCAAATAAGGTCACAATAATCGCTGGCAGGGTAGTTAACCCACCAAACAGCAACGCAAGCCGCCAATGAAGTTGATGCCCGGCCAGCCGGCGTCGGCGTTCAACCCACAACCGCCAAAACTGGCGCCCAACCAAAAACGCTAATACCGCCAGCGCCAAAACATCAACGCCAAGTAGCGGCACCAAAAAATCAGTATCACCAGACACAAAATCAACGCTGGCTAACACATAGGCGGTGATTGCCCCCATCGCCAACGTGAACAAGATCAAAAGATAGGCCAGTCGATCACCGCTAACCCAGCCTTTCATTTGGCTGAAAAGAGTCACAGATTGAGAGGGTTCACCGCGCATCTTACCGACCAGCCTTAATATTCAACTCTTTGATTTTTTTGCGTAACGTATTGCGATTCAGCCCCAGAATATCTGCCGCCCGCAATTGGTTGCCGCGGGTGATGGCCAAAGTGGCAACAATTAATGGCTCTTCAACCTCACGCAACACCCGCCCATAAAGACCGGGCGGCGGCATGTCACCATTCAGGGCATCAAAATAACGCTTGATATGCGTTTCAACAGATACCGACAAACTATCCGCCTGCACCGTATTTTTTGGCGCATCGGCAGATAATTCTGCCTCGACAGCCTCAGCCGAGATAATCGTCTCATCATGCAACACAGCTAATCGACGCACCAAATTTTCAAGTTCACGGACATTGCCCGGCCAATGCCAGCCTTTTAATGTTTTAATGGCGTCGGGCGCAAAACTCTTAACCGGCAGACCATCCTCTCGGCCCTGCGTTAAAAAATGCGCGACCAAGGGGGCAATATCCTCGGTTCGTTCACGCAAGGGCGGCAATCTTAACGGCACCACATTGAGCCGGTAAAATAAATCCTCTCGGAACAGGCCTTGCTGCATGAGATGATGCAAATTGCGATTGGTTGCGGCGATAATCCGTACATTGGCCCGCACCGTACCATTCCCGGCAATCGATAGATATTCGCCATCTTGCAACACGCGTAATAACCGGGTCTGGGCGTCGGCCGGCATATCACCAATTTCATCCAGAAATAACGTCCCGCCTTCCGCCATTTCAAATTTACCAGGCTGGAACTTGGACGGCGCCGATGCGGTATCAGCAGACAGCGTCATCGACCGGCCAAATAGTTCGGACTCAACAAATTCATGCGGCAACGCCGCCAGATTGACCGCAACAAATGGATGATCACGACGGCTACCCAGATCATGGAGCGCACGCGCCACCAATTCCTTGCCGGTACCACTATCGCCACTGATCAGCACCGTCAGGTCCGTATTGACCACGCGGGCCATCGCCTTAAACACGTCCTGCATGGGACGAGACCGGCCAATGATCGGGCCGCCCTCTTCAATTTTTGCATGCGCAGTCGGTGCCGGCGTATTGTCATTCGTCTTTAAGGCACGATCTGTGACCTCGATAAGACTGCGCAGTTCAAATGGCTTTGGCAGATATTCAAAAACACCGATTTGCTGGGTTTTGACAGCCGTTAACAATGTTGACCGCGCACTCATCACAATCACCGGCAAATCTGGACGTCGCTCTTTAATGCGTGGCAATAGATCCAGCGCATCACCATCAGGTAAAGCCACATCAGTAATTAATACATCGCCGCGCCCTGACTCAATTAGCTTCCATAGCCCGGCGGCATTGCCACTCGACTGCACATTATATCCCTGACGCGCCAAGGCTTGCTGAACGACAAGCCGTACCGACTTATCATCCTCTGCAACAAGAATAACTGGCGGCTTATCGCTCATTGTTCCGCCTCTTCCTCGGCTTGTTCAAATTCTGGTGCCACCGGAAAATTCATCCGAAACACTGTTTGCCCCGGCACCGACTCAACATCAATCATCGCCCCATGGTCAGCGATGACACTCGCCACCATGGTCAAACCAAGACCACTACCCCCAGACCGACCCGAAACAAAAGGATCAAAAATATGATCACGCAACTCTTCGCTGATGCCCCGGCCATTATCAATGACCTCAACCTGAACCGGCGCATAGCTGCCGCCATTCACCGCGGCAAATGTAAGCCGCCGCCCTTGGGAATAGGATGTTTTTATCATGATTTCACTATTTAATTCAGCAGCTTCAGAAGCGTTTTTAATTATATTAATAAATGCCTGAATCAGCAAAT
>CAJWSS010000181.1:0-2618 GCA_913045915.1 uncultured Alphaproteobacteria bacterium
TTTCCTGATGTTGGCGCAAGTTTGTTTTTAGGGCGCTGTCCAAAATCTGTTGCCAGATTGATGGGCATGACTGGGCATATTGTAGGGGCGGCTGATTGTTTGTTGTTGGGATTGGCCACCGCGCAGGTGCCAACTGGATCTCTGGCTGATCTGAAAGAAAAATTGCTCCATGGTCACGTGGACCAAATAGACAGTATTATATCGCAATTTCAGACAGATGCCGGACAGTCTCTGCTGGCTAGCCAACGTCAACTCATTGACCATATATTTGCCGATGGGGCGGTTGAATCGATGCGGGACCGTGCGGTCGATTTAGCCGGAAAAATGCCTCACAACAAATTGCTGAATGCGATTGTCACCGCCTTTGAGACACGCTGTCCGCTATCAATCAAGCTGTTTGACCGCCTGCTTGCGGTGACCGATCATCTGACCGACCCGGTGGCGGCGATTGAACTTGATTTTCATTTGGCACTACGACTGACCAAACGGGCTGATTTTGCTGAAGGCATAAGGGCCATTATTATTGACAAGGATCAGGCACCGCAATGGACACCCAATTCGCTTGAGACGGTTACTGAAACTATGCTAGACGCGGTGTTTGACCGCAATGGTCTGCCATCACTGCGATGACGATACGAAGATGAGAGCGCAAGACCGCCTGCTCTGACAATGTGACTGTATAAAAAAGGAAGCAACCCATGCGTTTAAGTCAGTATTTCCTGCCGGTGCTGAAAGAAACACCCAAGGAAGCCCAGATTGCATCACACCGGTTGATGCTACGTGCTGGTATGATCCAGCAGTCAAGTGCTGGCATATATTCATGGTTGCCGCTTGGCAAGCGGGTGCTGGATAAGATTGAAAATATTGTGCGCGAGGAACAAAACCGGGCTGGTGCATTAGAAATCTTGATGCCGACCATCCAGCCTGCAGAAATCTGGCAGGAATCAGGGCGCTATGATGATTATGGTGCGGAAATGTTGCGGATCAAAGACCGGCATGACCGTGATATGCTCTATGGCCCAACCAATGAAGAACAAATCACCGATATTTTTCGCTCGCATGTCCGCAGTTACAAGGCCTTGCCGCTAAATATGTATCATATCCAGTGGAAATTCCGCGATGAGGTGCGCCCGCGTTTTGGCATTATGCGGGGGCGTGAATTTTTGATGAAAGACGCTTATTCATTCGATCTGGATGCCGATGGGGCGCGTACCGCCTATAATAAAATGTTTGTGTCTTATCTCAAAACATTTGCGCGTATGGGGCTGACAGCCATTCCGATGGAGGCTGATACCGGACCAATTGGCGGCGATATGAGCCATGAATTCATCATTCTTGCTGAAACTGGTGAAAGCGGCGTGTATTTTCACAAAGACTGGCTACAGGCGGATCTTCTGGCGGATATCGATTATGACGCGGATCTGCAACCATTTGTTGATAAATTCACCTCGCTCTATGCGCGTGCTGATGAAAAGCATAATCCGCAAGATTGTCCGGTGGCGGCGGATGATCTGATGACGATGCGCGGCATTGAAATTGGCCATATTTTCTATTTTGGCACGAAATATTCTGCCGCGATGGGGGCAACGGTCAGTGGGCCAGATGGTCAGAATCTGCCGGTGCATATGGGGTCTTATGGTATCGGCGTGTCGCGTCTTGTTGGCGGTATTATCGAGGCAAGTCACGATGATAAGGGCATTATCTGGCCGGATTCTGTGGCGCCTTTTGATGTGGCCATTGTGAATTTAAAACCGGGCGATGCCGCGTGTGATTCTGTTTGTGCTGAATTATATCAAGGCTGTATACAATCAGGCATGGACCCGCTTCTTGACGACCGCGATGAACGGCCGGGTGCGAAACTAGCCGCGATGGATCTCATTGGAATTCCGTGGCAGGTTGTTGTGGGACCGCGTGGGTTGGACAATGGTGTGGTAGAGGTGAAACGCCGTAAAACCGGGGTGACTGAAGAACTGGCGCCGTCTGGTGTTGTTCATCGTCTGCAAGGCCGCTAGGCCGATCATCCCTTCTGCCAAGATAGGAACGTTAATGCGCCATTATTTTTCAGCTGTAGAGAGGTTGCTGGCGTTTCGCTATATGCGTGCCAGACGGGCTGAAGGGTTTATTTCGGTAATTGCTTGGTTTTCACTGGCTGGAATCACGCTGGGCGTGGCGACGCTGATTGTGGTGATGTCGGTGATGAACGGCTTTCGGGCTGAATTGGTTGGACGGATTCTGGGGCTCAATGGACATGTGTCGGTCTATGCCAATGATGTTGGTGGCATTGCCGATTACGACGAGCTGGCGCTGAAAATTGCTGAAATGCCGAATGTGATTGCGGTCACCCCACAAATTGAGGGCCAAGCCATGGCCACGCAAAATACTGTCAGCCTCGGGGCAGTGGTGCGCGGCGTGCGTTGGTCGGACTTGGCTGTACGCAAGCCGTTGTGGGATTCGCTTGACGAGGATGAAATTGCCGGTTTTCGGGATAAAAACGGGGTGCTGATCGGCCATGCAATGGCGTTCAAGCTTGGCGTCAAGCAAGGCGATAATATCACCCTAACAACGGCCAAGGGAAAACCGACCGCCTTTGGCACATTGCCATCACGCCGGACATTTCC
>CAJWSS010000182.1:0-2469 GCA_913045915.1 uncultured Alphaproteobacteria bacterium
ATCCGTTGCTCAGATTTGATGGATTCGCGCCAAAAAGCCGATCAATCCGGACCATATTGCCGCATGTTGATCATTTTTTGCCGATGCATTCACTGCAATCCATCCATGATCTTGCCGATAGATTACAGGCAATCGGCAGACGGCGGAGCCGCGACTTGGCCATGTGGCAGACGCTGGCTAGTGATGCCGCCGTGCCAGCCGCCGGGCACAGTGGATATGCTCAGATGAAAAGTGCCGAGAAGAATGGAGTCGTGATATGAAGCCTGACAATCATGCCGCAACAGCCATTGCCGATGATGCGTTATTTGCGGTGGCCGAAGACTGGCAGGGCGCTGGTCACCGTTTGGTGTTTGGTGTGGTAATCCGTACATGGGGGTCATCACCGCGCCAGATGGGCAGTGTGATGCTGGTGCGTGATGACCGGACCATTGCTGGATCGGTATCGGGCGGTTGTGTTGAAGGTGCGGTGGTTGAGGCGGCGCTTGGCATGATGGATAGTGCCGGCAGTCAACGGATAGATTTTGGTGTAGCCGATGTCGATGCATGGGATGTGGGCCTATCTTGTGGCGGTGAAATATCAGTGTGGTTGGTTTCGGTTGCTGATGGGTATTTTGATGCAAGCCTTTTGCGTCAATCGGCCGCCGCCATGGCGGGACGGCAAACCCTTGGGTTGCGATTTGACCTTGCTACCGGGCAGGTCCGCATGATTACGCCGCCAGCTACACATGTTTTAGAGGATAGGGCATTCACCCTTGTACAAACGCCACGGCCACAACTGATCATCACCGGGGCGGTGCATATAAGCCAGCATTTAGCACCAATGGCCATGCAGCTTGGGTTTCATGTTGTGGTGATTGATCCGCGGCGTATTTTTGCAACCGTTGATCGCTTTCCTGGGATTGTGGTGCATGATAAATGGCCAGATGAGGTTTTGGCGGAGATGGTGCTGGATCAGGATACAGCGCTGGTGACGCTGACACATGATCCGAAAATTGATGACGCGGCGTTGCATTGGGGGCTTGCCAAGCCATTATTTTATATAGCGTGTCTTGGTAGCAGAAAAACCCATGCGGCGCGCCTTGATCGGTTGGCCGCGGCTGGGTTTGACGATGCGACGACCAGCCGCATTCATGGCCCTGCTGGTCTAGATATTGGGGCGAAAACGCCAGCCGAAATTGCGGTGTCAGTTGCCGCTGAATTGGTCAGTGCGTATCGCCAACGTCACGGAGCGGTGCATGCAACTGGCTGAATTTGCAACAGCAGATTGTCAGGGTTTGGTGCTGGCGCATCGGCAGAATTTTGCCGATGGCAGTTTGCCAAAGGGCACGATTTTAACAGCCGGCCATCTGGCAGAGCTTGGCGCGGCTGGCATAGACAGATTGATTTGTGCCCGCCCTGACGCCGGCGATGTTCATGAAGATGAAGCCGCGGCAAGGCTGGCCAGTTTGTTGGCCCCAGATAATCTTGATTTCACCATGGCGGCAACGGGCCGGGTCAATATAAAGGTGCCGCGGCAGGGGCTCGTGCGTTATGAGCGGGCGCTTATTCGTGCGATTAATGAAATTGATGAACGGATTACATTTGCACTGGTTCAGCATAACCAACTTCTGGCCCGTGGGCAGATGGCGGCGACGTTGAAAATTATTCCATTTTTTGTGCCCGAGTCCTCGCTACAACAAATTGAAAATCTGTTGGGTGGGGCACCGGCTTTTGGGTTTCACCCGTTAAAGACGGCAGATGTGTCATTGGTACAAACGCGTATTCCCGGCCAAACTGATCGATTATTTGCGGCTACGAAACAAGTCACTGAAGACCGGCTTGCGATGTTGGGATGCAATCTTGTGGCCAGCTCAGTTTGTGACCATGACCGGCAAGTAGTGGCTGAGATCATTTCAGCGTCTATCGCCGATGGTGCCGATATTGTTCTGGTGTGCGGTGGGTCAGCCATTATCGACCGCCAAGATGAATTGCCGCAGGCGGTGATTGCGGCAGGCGGACATGTGACCCAGCTTGGATTGGCGGTTGATCCTGGTAATTTATTGATGTTTGCCAAAGTTGGGGGTGTGCCGGTCATTGGGATGCCGGGATGCGCGCGTTCGCCAAAGCTAAATGGCCTTGATTGGGTGTTACAACTGGTTCTTGCTGATGTTGAAATGACCCGTGGTGAATTTGCCGATATGGCGGCTGGCGGCTTATTGATGGAAATCGCCTCGCGTCCTTTGCCCCGCGCGATTGCAACAAAGCCGCGACAGCCAGACAGGCTGGTTGGGATGGTGCTGGCGGCGGGTCAATCCAGCCGGATGGGGCCAGAAAATAAGCTCTTGGCTGAATTTGCCGGCAAACCATTGGTGCGGCATGTAACAGAAGTGATGATCACGGCCGGACTTGACGAGTTGACCGTGGTGATTGGCCATCAGGCAGATCAGGTTGCCGCGGCGTTGGCTGATTTGCCGGTGCAGCTGTTATTCA
>CAJWSS010000183.1:0-2327 GCA_913045915.1 uncultured Alphaproteobacteria bacterium
AAAACTGTATTGCCACTGGCGGCAAGACCAATCACCACATCATCAGGCCCTACAGACATGCTGGTGATTTGTGCGGCGGCTGTGTCAGCCTCGTCTTCAGCATTTTCAACAGCCCGAAGCAGGGCCGAAGCGCCGCCGGCAATCAAAAAATCCACCCGATGATGCGGCCAGTTAAAGGTGGGCAATAATTCGGCCCCATCTTGCACGCCAATTCGTGCAGATGTACCAGCCCCGACATAAATCAACCGCCCGGTTTCGGATTGGCATAGCCGCTGGTAAGCTGCAATGGCACCCCGTTCGATGGCTGGCAAGGCGGCTTTAAGGGCGGTTATGGCATGGGCCTGATTATCAAGCATGGCGGCCAAAGCCCGCGCCGGGGTCATGCGGTCAATATGCAGATCAGCCGGTAATATATCCTCGGTAGAGGCGGCTGTCACACCGGCGTCATTTTTCGTTGCATTTCGGTCTGTATTTCTTGGCGTCATACCGCCACTATAAAAGCCCGGCAAACGAAAGAGAAGACGTAGATGACCGAATTATCAATCATTGGGCTGATGTCTGGGACAAGTGCTGATGGCATTGACGCGGCGGTGTTGATAACCGATGGGGTGCAGGTGACCCGCACGGCCAGTTGTGGCCATTTTGCGTATCGGCAGGACACGCGTGAGGCGATACGGGCCTGTTGTGCTGACCCAGCGATGTTCCTTGCTGATGCCACTGCACGCATCAACCTTGATACCGCCATTGCTGTTGATCACGCGGCCGCTGTCGAGGCGCTATGCCGTCAATTTGGTGATCGTGTTGATCTGATCGGCTTTCACGGCCAAACGGTGTATCACAACGCCTGCGCCGATACCGTACATCCGCTTGGCCGGCAGACCATTCAGCTTGGCGATGCAAATTACCTTGCCAAGGCCAGTTCGATCAATGTGGTGCATAATGTGCGTCAGGCCGATATGGATGCCGGCGGTCAAGGCGCGCCGCTGGCACCGATTTACCATGCCGCCGTGTGTGGCGCCATGCAAATTGATCTGCCAGCTGTTCTTGTCAATATCGGCGGTGTTGCCAACCTCACGTTTGTATCTGCTGATGACCCGCATAGTTTGATTGGGTTTGATACCGGACCGGGCAATGCACTGCTGGATGATTTCATGATGTCCAAATTACATGCGGCGTGCGATCTTGATGGTGCATTAGCCGCCACCGGCACAGCCAATCAAGTGCTGATAGCAAACTGGATGACCCATCCATATTTTACGCAAAAATGGCCAAAATCGCTGGATCGCCAGGAATTTTCCCGCCAGTTGTTAGACCCAGATTTTGCCCGTTTATCAGTTGCTGATGCCGCGGCAACGCTGACCAGTTTTACCGCGCAAACCATTGCCCATGCCATTGGCAAGCTACCAACGCCGCCGCGATCAGTCTTTGTGGCCGGTGGTGGCCGGCGCAATATTACTATGATGCGCGATTTGTCTTCATGCCTGTCGATGCCGGTGATGACACAAAAAAGCGAGGCATTTGACGCTGATATGCTGGAGGCTGAATTAATGGCGTTTTTGGCCGCACGTTTTCATTATGGGTTGCCCACATCTTTTCCGCATACGACTGGATGCCGCCGTCCGGTCAGTGGGGGGCAATTGGCGCTGGCTAGATGAGCGCGTCCGACCCCGGCACATAAAAAGGCCGATAGGGGGGCGGCGCTGGCAAAAGCGCGCGTACGTCACTAAACGGAAAGCGGCTGTCGATACGATAGGCTTCGGCGTAATGTCCGTCGGGGGCGTTGCATTGTGCCGCGCGAAACCTGTTCACAATCGCGGTGGCGGCGGCAAAGCGATCGGGGTGCTGGCTGGTATGCGCCATGATGGCGGCTTGCTTCGCATCAAAATAAGGCGTGATGTCGACATAATATTCCGGGGTAAAGCCGACCCCCATTAATGTATCACAAAACAGGACCGGACAGATAAAGCCAGCGGCATCACTGACAAATCGTGACAAAGCACGGTGATCAGGATGATAATCTTCAGGCGCATGTGTGACGATCAGATCTGGTTTTGTGTCGCGGATGAGGCTGGTTATGGTGCTGGCGGCATCTGGAACATACGATAAATCGCCATCTGGAAGATCAAGCAACTGCACTTCACCAAGTTGGGCAAGCCCGGCGCGAGCCTCTGCCGCCCGCTGTTTGGCCAGTGCTGGGCCGGGTTCACTGCCGCCAGCGGCACCATCGGTAGCGACCACAAGATGCAACCCGTCGCCGCGTGATGCGGCCGCCGCTAATAGACCATACATAAAAATTTCCAAATCATCGGGATGCGCCCCAATGGCCA
>CAJWSS010000184.1:0-2311 GCA_913045915.1 uncultured Alphaproteobacteria bacterium
GCAACATTGACCGAAGAAGAGATTGAAAAGATTTCTGCGGCGGTGGTGGCGCTTGCCAAGAAAAATTGTGGCGCTGTTTTGCGCGGGTAGCCCGGACCGTGCATAACCATTTATGGCGCCTTGCTGGACGCGGCATCCCTGTCGTCTATTGTCTAACCCGCTGCAGCTAGCCGATATATTCAATATTTGGCAGCGGAAAGAGATTGCTGGTATCTTCGCCTCTTGCCAGCCTTTCCAGAACATCAGCTTCAAATTGCAATTTCTTTTGCGATTCAACCAAGACAGTTTCTGCGCGTGCCAAGGGTACAACAGTAACACCATCGTCATCGGCAAGAATTATGTCGCCGGGTGTGACCGATATGCCGCCACAGCTGATCACATTATCGATTGATCCGCCCCATCCTTTATGTGGCCCGGCTGGGCTGGTGGCGCTGGCGAAAACAGGCAGTGCCATCTCACGTAATTCAGCGATATCGCGCACCGCCCCATCGACAACAACACCATTGATCTTTTTCAACATGGCACGGCCGTTCAAAATGCCGCCCCAAACAGCGCGGTTGTCAAAATTTTCCGCATCAATCACCAACACCTCGCCGGGGCGCAACATATTTATAATGGCATGCATCGCCGCGTTATCGCCGACAACTGCTGAAATGGTGCGGGCCTGTCCGACAAAATGCATGCCTGGGGCGACAGGCGAAATGCGGCCAGCCATTACATTTTGGCGGTTCATACAATCACCAGCGATGGCTGGTGGAATTTTTGCCCATGCGGTCATGGTTGCAGCAGGAAGCGCAGAGAATTCATTTTTAAAAACTTGTACTGCCATCTCTTTTACTCCGTCCCAAATCCACTACCGGGGCGGGTATACTCTTCACGCGGCGGGCTAAAGACATCGAGGATTACAGCACCATCTGGCCCCCCGATCACGCCATGTTCGATGCCGCCGGGGCTAACCCAAAAATCACCTTTTTTGACTTCAATTTCTTCACCATCTTGAATGCGGACCGCACTGCCCTCGAGCATCAGACCCCACTGTTCTTGTGGGTGGCTGTGAATGGCGCCAACGGCGTTTGGCTCGATACGCACAACCGACACCATGGATTTTTCCCCAGGAAAAATACGGGTGGTGATACCATCTGTCAGTGTGCGGGCAATCCCTTGGCTCATGTCATCAATGTTAAAAAAATTTGTTGTCTTTTGACTCATGTCAGCGTCACCTTTGGTAGTTTTGAGTAAAACTAGCTTGAATAGATTGGGGTAGCATGCACAACCTTTTCGGCATAGTCTGCCGATGCTTGGCGTTAGAAAGCAAGATAATTTCGGTTCCAAAACTATGATATTTGGTTCTAAGTGTAACGACTGACGCCATTGGTAATAGCCAGCCAGCTGTGCTAAACCAAGATTTTGATATGATGCAAGCTGACCATGAGGCGTTTTGTGATTGTCTTTTTGTCATGAGATAGTCAAAAAATCGCTTATCCATACGACGCCAAAATTTCTGAAGCGGCTTTTTCGGCAATCATGATGGTTGGTGCGTTAGTGTTTCCTGAGACCAGCGTTGGCATAACTGACGCATCAACCACGCGTAAATTCTGGCACCCATAAACTCGCAAATGTGCATCGACAACATCGCCTGCTTTCGGATTAGGTCCCATACGGCATGTTGAAACTGGGTGATATAGAGTCACGCCTGTTGCACGCGCATAAGACAGCAATTCGTTATCGCTGGCTAGCTCTGCACCGGGCCGCATTTCTGCCGCAACAATATCCTGCATATCTGGACTGTTCATGATTTGCCGGGCGATTTTCATGCCGGCAACATGCACACGACAATCTTCATCTGTGCTGAGATAATTATTGATGATGGTTGGTGCGATCAAGGGATCCGCTGAATTGATATGGACCGTGCCGCGGCTTTCAGGACGCAACTGGCAGGGGCCAAATGTCATGCCCGGGACCTCATCAAAGACACGCTTCGCTGGGTTGGCAAAGCTGGCATGGGCAATGTGAAACTGAATATCCGGGCCGGTCAGGCCATCGCGTGATCGCACAAAACCAGCCAGTATGCCAGCAGGAAGGCTGAGCATGCCGCGGCGCGTCACTGCATATTTAATCACTTCGCCAAGAAAACTGATTCCCCGCGCTTTATTATTTAGCGATATATTGCGTTTGAGTTGCCATGACAGGCGCGAGATATAATGGTCAGCAAGATTCTCGCCAACCCCGGCCAATGGCGCCTGCACGGTGATGCCGAGATCTTGCAAGCGCTTGGCATCACCAATGCCGGATAATTCAAGAATTTGTGGTG
>CAJWSS010000185.1:0-2272 GCA_913045915.1 uncultured Alphaproteobacteria bacterium
GGGGATCGGCGGCAACTGTTGTCGGGGTTTCCGCGGTCAAGATTGCGCTTGATGATTTTATCGCCGATGGCGGCGCTATTGCGGCCGCCGCCCTAGGGTGTGAGGCTGGCGATCTGGCTTATGCCGACGGGGCATTTTCGGCGCCGGATGGACAGAACATGACATGGGCTGATATCGCCCGCCACAGCAACAAAGCGGGTGGGCACAGCGTTTTGGGGGAATTCACTCCGCCTGATGTGACCTATCCAAATGGCTGTCACATTTGCGAGGTGGAAATTGATCCAACAACCGGCAAAGTTGCATTTTGTGATTATGTGGTTGTCGAAGATGTTGGCACCGTGCTTAGCCCCGATCTTGTTGAAGGGCAAATGCATGGCGGTGTTGCCCAAGGTATTGGTCAAGCACTTGGTGAGACCTTGCTTTTTGATCCGCAAGGTCAATTGCTAACTGGATCATTTTTAGATTATCAGATGCCTGTTGCGTCTGATTTCCCACCATTCCGTATGATGACCATTGCCGTACCGACAGCGATCAATCCACTTGGTGCCAAAGGTGTTGGTGAGGCCGGTACAGTGGGGGCATTAGCGGCGACAATGAATGCGGTTGCGGATGCTTTGGCATCTGCTGGTGTGCATGATTTTGAAATGCCGGCAACGCCCTATCGTGTCTGGAAAGCCTTGCAATCTCTAACATAATCAATGGGTAGACGATATGTCTGTCTAACCTGCATCGCGGGTGGCCCGTGCCCGGTCAATCATCGCACCTAGTTCGCGTGATAGCCCAGCTTTTTCAGCTGGGTGCAAATATTTGCCAATTTCCGCCTGTTCACCATGGCTTGATAAAATGACTTTTTGCTGATCACGAGATTTCATCACTGGCGACTCGGACGGCGAAAGCGAAACGCGGAGCCAACCAATCGGAAATGATTTTTGCGCCCGTTTTCCGGCAGGAGTCTGGCTTTCAACCATCAGTTCTTCGGTTGTTGTGTGAATGGTTTCGCGGTGGCGTGCGGCGCGGTAATTAAGCTTAAACGCGCCCCAAACAACAAGCAGCTCAAGCCCCAAAAACCCAATAACCGGCCACGCCCCAGCCAGAAAAAAGCCAAGCCCAATAAGAAACAGAAACCCGGCCAAAACCCCCATGACGATCCCAAAGCCTTTTGGCGATAGTGACCGGTGCGGCCAAATCGTCATTTGTTCCAGCCATCTTGGCTTTTTCTCGGGCGGTATGTCGCCAGATGGGGGTGTTGATCTGTCCTTTGCCATCGCCTATAAATGCGTATGTTTGGGACAAAGGTCAAGCATGTGACACTGTATTAATTTACGCATACTAAATTAGTGGGATTACCAATAATGACGGCAGTGAAACCTATCCCGGACGTCAGATTTATTTATAAAGTCTGTGACAGTGCTTTGTGGGAAGACGCAAAGCAAGCTGGTAAATTTATCGGCGCTGAAATTGATTTACAGGATGGATATATCCATTTTTCGACAGCCAGCCAGTTGCTTGACACATTGGCCCGCCATTTTGCCAGGTGCGATGGTTTGGTTTTATTGAAAATTGAATTAAATCAGATTGATATTGTCTGGGAAGCCGCCCGCGATGGCGATTTGTTCCCGCATCTATATGATCATTTGCCACTAAGTAGTGTTGTTGCCGACTATGAGCTGAAACGATCACCTAGTGGCGATCATATCATTCCGGATGATTGTTTGTACCAGAGTTGAAGTGCTGTCAGGCGGCGGTCGCGTTCTGTTTGCTCAAGTGGTTCCATGGTGCCCTGTCCCCAAATGGGTGCCGGCCACGCTGGGTCTGAACGGTGCCTTGCCACCACATGAAGATGAAACTGGCTGACAACATTGCCAAGTGCCGCGACGTTAATTTTGTCGGCCTGTGTATGGCTTCGCAACCATTTGCTGATCTGGATGGAAAGTGACCATAAATCTGCCGCAACCGGCGCTGGCAAATCATGTATTTCCGAAACCGAACTGTTGTTGTGGCCATGGGTGATGGCAGGCACCAATATCACCCAAAAATAGCGCGAGTCATCAGCCAGACGGACTTGAATTTGATTATGGGTGACAGCCAGATGACTGTCGCCCTCTAGCCGCTGATCAAGCGCAAATGCCATCGGCTAGCCGCGCACTATATCGGCAATGGCACGGCCGCAACTCTCGGCTGTGGCGGTGCCGCCAAGGTCGCCAGTACGCAATGATGGGTCTGCCAGTGCGGTTTCAATCGCATCGGTGATGCATTGCGCCGCATCTGCACG
>CAJWSS010000186.1:0-2239 GCA_913045915.1 uncultured Alphaproteobacteria bacterium
CCTCCTTCAACGATTTAGCAAACCGCCGCCTTCAGCCACTCGGCCACCCCTCCGCCGGGGCCACGAGATCATGCGGACCAAACCGCCCGCATGTCGTGTTGAAAATACACGGCGTATGCAGCCCTTTTCCTAGCGGCGATTTGGCTGGCTGTCAAATCCGAAAATACATCACCCACCCTATTCACCCTAGTTGTCCCCTTACCAGCAAGCTACGCCAGCCAGCCCAGCCAAAAAGCGGGATAAATCGCTTGCATTCCGGGCCAGTCCATGGCCTTTTTGACCAGTGATTAGCGGCGGCTACAAAAAAACTGGGCAAAAACAAAAAAGAGCACAACAGTGGATCAAATTGCCTCAATGCGAATTTTCATGGCGGTAGCAGAAACTGGCGCGCTTAATGGCGCGGCGCGGCAGATGGAAATCTCGCCATCAGCCGTATCCAAACATATTGCGGCACTAGAAAATAAACTTGGCGCGCAATTGCTGACCCGCACCACCCGTCAGGTTGCCTTAACCGAGGTTGGCGCATCTTATCTGCAGAGTTGCCGGGTGATCATCGCTGAACTGGACAAAGCCAACAGCGAAGCCAGCACCGCCAGCGGGTCCGTTCAAGGGGTGTTGCATGTCGGCGCCCCCATCGGCTTTGCGCATCGTCACGTCGCCCCTCATTTGCCTATTTTTCTGGAACAATACCCACATTTGTCAGTGGAGTTGCAAAGCGCTGAGAGTGATACAGACATCATCGAAGCCGGGCTAGATATCGGTATCCGGGTCAGCCCGCATAGCGACCATGACAAACTGGTCTACACAGAATTAGCGGCCAACAGCCGGCAATTGATTGCCACACCCGATTATCTGGCCACGCATGGCGCCCCGGAACGGCCAGCTGATCTAAATAAGCACCGGCTGATCACCCAAATCACCAGCAGCAGTTCGAATTACTGGCATTTCAGAGACGGCGGCGGCACACAAACCATTCATGCGCGTGGCCATTTATTGATGGATAGCGGTGACGCAATGCTACGCGCGGTGCTCAATCATGGTGGCATCGCCATGTTGCCAAACTATATGACCGCGCGGCATATCCGAACCGGCGCCCTTGTCACCATTCTAGATAGTCTGGTGATGGAAGACTATCCCATCCATGCGGTCACCGTGCCGGGGCGTCACGCCATCCCAAAAATAGAGGTGTTTTTGGAATTTTTACAATCGCTATACGGCGATACACCCTATTGGGAGGCGCTGGACGGGCCGCCATCAGCCGCCGCCATTCGTGCGTCCATCTAACTATCGAGTTTGGATTTTAATATCTGGTTGACCATGCCGGGGTTGGCCTGACCGCCAGACTGTTTCATCACCTGCCCGACAAAAAACCCAAACAGCTTGTCCTTGCCGCCGCGATATTCTTCAACCTTATCCATATTGGCCGCAATCACCGTGTCAATCAGCGCTTCGATAGCGCCGCTGTCGGACACTTGTTTCAAGCCCTTTTCATCAACAATCGATGCGGCATCTTTACCGGTTTCAAACATATCGGCAAATACATCCTTGGCGATACGCCCGGAAATTGTCCCATCGCTGATCAACCCAACCAGCCCGCCAAGCATGGCCGGTGAAATTTTGCAGGCCGACAGGCTCTGGCCAGACTTGTTCAACGCACCAAATAATTCAACTGTCATCCAGTTGGCCACCAGCTTGCGGTCCTGCCCGGCACTGGCCGCCTCGTAAAATTCAGCGGTGTCACGCTCTTCGGTGATTACGGACGCATCATAAGGCGATAATCCGTAATCATTGATTAACCGGTCGCGAATATCATCGGGCAATTCAGGCAACGCGGCGGCGAGATCATCCACTTCTTTTTGCGTGACCACAAGCGGCAACAAATCTGGATCAGGGAAATACCGGTAATCATGCGCATCTTCCTTACTGCGCATGGTGCGGGTTGTGCCGCTATTTGTATCAAACAATCGGGTTTCCTGATCCACCGTGCCACCATCTTCGATCACTTCAATCTGCCGTGCCACCTCATACTCAATGGCCTGCTGAATAAAGCGCAGTGAATTTAGATTTTTGGTTTCGGTGCGGGTGCCAAATTCTTCACCGGGGCGGCGCACCGATACATTGACGTCGGCGCGCAATGACCCTTCTTCCATATTGCCATCACAGGTGCCAAGATAACGCAAGATAGAGCGTAATTTGCGCACATAGGCGGCGGCTTCGGCGGCCGACCGCATATCCGGGC
>CAJWSS010000187.1:0-2013 GCA_913045915.1 uncultured Alphaproteobacteria bacterium
CGGCCAAGGGAAAACCGACCGCCTTTGGCACATTGCCATCACGCCGGACATTTCCCATTGCCGGCATTTTTGATGTTGGCATGTATGAATATGATTCCAGCTTTGTATTTATGCCGCTGGGCCTTGCCAGTGATTTTTTTGGTTATGATGGACGGGTGTCAGCACTGGAAATTTATGCTGCCACCCCGGAACAGATTGGCCCGTTGCGCCGGCTTGTCAGTCAGTCGCTTGCCAGTAATTTAAGCGCGTTTGATTGGATTGAGCGCAACCGCGGATTTTTGAATGCGTTGCGCGTTGAGCGCAATGTGATGTTTTTGATCTTGACGCTGATTATCCTCGTTGCCGCCTTTAATATCATTTCATCAATGATCATGCTGGTGCGGTCAAAAAATGCCGATATTGCGGTGTTACGCACCATGGGGGCCAGCAGTGGCAGTATAATGCGGGTGTTTCTTATGACCGGGGCCAGTATCGGTATTGTGGGGACCACGATGGGCACAATGTTGGGTCTGGTATTTTGCTGGAATATTGATGCAATCAAACAGTTTATTGAAAAAATGTCTGGGGCTGAATTATTTGCGGCGGAAATTTATTTCCTGTCTAATTTACCGGCAAAGATTGATCCGCAAGATGTTTTAATGGTGATTTTGATGGCGCTTGGCTTGTCATTTTTTGCCAGCCTGTACCCGGCATGGCGGGCGTCGCGCGTTGCCCCGGCAGAGGCGTTGCGCTATGAGTGAAGCCATGTCATCGCAATCACCGCCGCCACCGCTTCTCGAACTCAAAGATGTGTGGCGTAGCTATAATCAGGGCGGGTCAAAACTGGATGTGTTAACAGGTGCCAGCCTGACAGTACGCGCTGGAGAAATGAAGGCGTTGGTGGGGCCGTCCGGGTCTGGCAAATCCACCTTGCTGAATATTGCTGGCCTTCTCGAACAGCCTGATTCGGGAACAGTATTTATCAATGCGGTAGACTCGGCGGGGTTGCGTCAAGGGAAACGCACATTATTGCGTCGTCAACATATTGGCTTTGTGTTTCAGTTTCATCGGTTGTTACCAGAATTTTCGGCGCTTGAAAATGTGATGATTCCGCAGATGCTGAATGGGCTTGATAAATTTGAAGCGGCGGATCGGGCCGGGCAGTTGCTAGCGATGGTTGGCTTGCAAGACCGGGTCGATCATCGCCCGGGACTGCTATCTGGCGGCGAACAACAGCGTGTTGCTATTGCCCGGGCGGTGGCCAATGCCCCGCGCGTGTTGCTGGCTGATGAACCAACAGGCAATTTGGACCCGGACACGGCCAAGGACGTGTTCGGGCATTTGGCGGCCATCACCCGTGCCACTCAAACAGCGGCGCTTGTGGTGACCCATAACCAGCAATTGGCACTGAATATGGATAGTATTCTGACCATTGAAAATGGTCATGTTGTCGCCTTAGCCTGACCAATCCGCAAATAGAACTGACAAGTCATTTGGCCCGACAGGCTGATTGCGATATGCTGTCTGGACAGGTCTAGCCCAGAGTGTTTTTCATGCCCGCCCAATTTGTTCATCTGCGTCTTCACAGCGCCTTTTCATTAACCGAATCGACCCTGCGGATTGGTGCGCTGGCGAAACTTGTCAGCGGTGATTCCCAACCAGCCGCCGCGATCACTGATACCAATAACATGTTTGGCGCACTGGAATTTGCGCAATCCATGGCCGCGGTTGGGGTACAGCCCATTATGGGCGCGCAAATCGAATTAGAGGATAAAGCCGGGCGCGGTGATGTGGTGTTGCTGGCCCAGACTGAGACAGGTTACGTGAATTTGTCTCAATTATTATCAAAGATTTTGTTGTCGACAGATGGGGTGCACACACCGGCCTGCGACGTAGAAGATCTCGCCCCGTACAGCGATGGTTTGATCTTGTTGACCGGCGGGTCACTTACTGGCTTTGTTGGCGGGCCAGCTGGCGATGGGCGTGCGCATTTGGCCCAGCAACGGTTGGAAAAACTGGCCGGCATTGTCCCCG